>JAHRAM010000042.1 GCA_020027305.1 Acidimicrobiia bacterium
AACCATCTGTTTGTAAAGATGAAAACAGGTGGGCAGTTTATTCCCTATATTCTTCAAGACTCCACACCAACTGAAATTAATTTGTCTTCTGGCTGGAACTTAGTTACCTTTAGAGGGGACCCTGGAAAAGATTTATATTCTGAAACTTGGGGCAATCTTCCTTATGCTAGTTGTTTAGCAAAAGCTGTAAATGCTTCTGGGGCAAGACTTATTGCTATATATTGGTGGAACTCCATTGATTCTAAATGGGATAGAGGATACTTCCCCACTACTCCTGATTTTGAGCCTGAGGGAATTACTGTTGTTAAGGCACCAGAACAGGAAAGCAGTTTAGGCGGTAGCAGTGATACAACTGGTATGAGCTTTGATGATTCTATTCTTATAGCGCTTGATTCAACTTCACCCATTAATTTGTCTTGGGAATCTACTTGGACACATTCTTGTGGAGAACGAAGTGATGAGGTGGCTATTGGTTAGATTCAGAGCCAGTAAGGCAAGATTAAACCAATACCATAGGCAACTAAAGCAAGCACTGACTTTCCCAAATTCGGCGTTATCTTTTTTTCTTCAACATTAATTGCTAACAAAAGCCCAAGGTAAGCAAAGGCAACCCATGGTTGCGAGGCAGCTTGAAAAGCAACAACGATTCCAGCCACCCAAAGCATAGCAACATAAAGCCAGCGAGTTCGCTCCTCTCCTAGAATAACGGCTAATGTAATTTTCCCAGAGAGCCTGTCGCCTGAAATATCTCTAAAGTTGTTAGCAATCAACAAAGCAGTTGAAAGTGCTCCAATTCCTATCCCACACAGCCAAGCTATGGCAGGAAATTCTTCAACCAGCACATAGGTGGTTCCAACAGTTGCCATCAGCCCAAAGAAGATGAATACCGAAACCTCTCCCATCGCTCGATAGCCATAAGAAATTGGGGCGCCAGTGTATGTCCAAGCAGCAAATATCGCTAAAGCTCCAGCAAGCAAAATAAGGTAGCTCGTAAGTACTGCCAAAATGAATCCGCACACAGCAGCAACCACAAAAAACAAAATTGCAACTAAAAGCACTGCCCTTGGTGACTTAGCCCCAGACCCCACAAGACGCACAGGCCCTTTACGTTTGTCGGGACTGTCAGTTCCTTTTCTTCCATCGCTAAAATCGTTTGCAAAGTTAACTGCAACCTGTAGACAAACCGCTACAGCCATAGCAAGCGAAAATTTAACCCAACTTATTGATGTCTCACTCACATCAGAAGCGACTGCAGTCCCAGTAAGTACTGGGATAATTGCTGCAGGCAAGGTTTTTGGTCTTGCCCCAGCTAACCAAATTAAAGTTGTTTTTGGGAACGCCATTTTATTTAGGCATTAGGGTAATCATAAGTTTAAAAACATCGTAAGCTTAACAAAGAATGAACCGCCTTAAAGAAGAAACTAGCCCGTATCTACGTCAGCATTTAGACAATCCTGTTGACTGGTACCCATGGGGCAAAGAAGCACTTGAAGTAGCGAAAGAAACTGGCAAACCTATCTTGCTATCAGTTGGATACTCTGCTTGCCACTGGTGCCACGTCATGGCTCATGAATCTTTTGAAGATAAGGCAACTGCAGAAGTGATGAACCAGAACTTTATAAATATAAAAGTAGACAGAGAAGAACGCCCTGACATTGATGCAATTTATATGCAGGCTGTTACCTCAATGACTGGTCATGGAGGATGGCCAATGACTGTATTTTTGACACCAGACACAAAACCGTTTTATGGCGGAACTTACTTTCCAAAAGTTGCCCGAACAGGAATGCCGTCTTTTGTAGAAATCCTTAACTCAGTTTCAAAAAGCTGGAAAGAGCAAAAACAAGAGCTACTAGAAAGGGCAGACAAAATTACTGCACTTATAAAAGAGACAAATTCTGCGTTAAGCTCTATGAACGTTGGCCAACCACATAGCAATATTTCTGCTTCTGCTTCACGTTTAGCAGCCATACGCGAACTACAGCTTTCAGCCGACCCAGCATGGGGTGGATTTGGGCGCGCACCCAAATTTCCACAATCAATGTTGCTTGAGTTTTTACTGGCTCATCTTGCAGTTTCTGGCAATGTCTCCCCCATTGACACTTCTACAAGCGACACATCCCCCACAATTGATAATGACGATATATATTCCATAGCTAAGACACATTTAGACGCAATGGCATCTGGGGGAATTTATGACCACTTAGGCGGAGGATTCTGTAGGTACTCAACCGACATCTTTTGGCTTACCCCTCACTTTGAAAAGATGCTTTATGACAATGCCCTTTTAACCAAGCTATATCTCAATGCCTATCAACTTACAAAAAAACCACGATACAAACAAGTTGCGAAGGAGTGTCGAAAATATCTTTTGCGCGATCTATATGACAAAGACACTGGTGGATTTTATTCCGCTGAAGATGCTGACTCTCAAGCCGATGAAAAAAGTCAAGCCAAAGAAGGAGTTTTTTATATCTGGAGTCACGATGAATTTGTGGAAACAATAAACAAACATCTGGACGAACGAAAATCAGAAAACAAACCTGAGCTACTTGAACAAATTAAAAATTGGTATGGAGTAACTGAGGCTGGCAACTTTAAAGAGCATGCTGATGACCCATCCACAAACATTTTGTTTAGAAGGCTTAGGGGCGATTTAAAACGTTCCGAAGAAATAGAGGCAGCTAGGATTGCCCTTTTAAAAAAGAGAAATGAAAGGCTCCGCCCCTTGTGCGACACAAAGATTTTGACAGAATGGAACGCCATGACTATTCAGGCATTAGCCGAGATGGATTTTTTGTTTAGCACTAATTTCAACCATAATAATTTAGATAGTGACAATTTAGATGAAAGCGACTCAAACAATGCTTTAGGCAAAAACCAATCACTGGCAGAAAAGGCTGGTGAGTTTTTATATGAAAATCTAAGAAAAAATGGCCGCTGGTATCGCTCCTTTTCACACGGCATCAATGCAGGAAGTGTAGAAGCAGAAGACAACGGTGCTGAAAATAAGATTGCTGAAGGAGAAAATGACAAAAACAAAGGTGGGGCAAAGCATCTGGCTTGTGCCTCTGACTATGCCCAAATAATTCTTGCTTTTATTTCACTCTATAGCACCAGCGGAAAAGAGATTTGGCTAAAACGGGCAGATGAAACTGCCATTGAAATGCTTGAACTGTTTTCAGATGATGTAGTCAATTCAAATGGAGTTGACAATTCAAATAATGTGGAACAAGGTGCAATGCTATTTTCAACTGGAAAAGACAGTAGCGACATCCTCTTTCGCCCCAAGGATGTTTATGACAATGCCATCCCCTCTGCTAACTCAGCTGGAGCCATCGCTCTTATGAAGCTAGGGGCGCTAACTGGTAATCAAAAATATATCAATAAAGCAGATGAGATTTTAGATATATATAGTGGGTTTGCCTATCAACACCCTCTGTCATTTGGCAATGCTCTTTATGCCCTTTTGCTTAGAGAGGTGGGTATTGTTCAAATCGTCATCTGTGGAGACGAAAAAGAAGTTTCCCTATACCTTGAAGAATATAAAAAGCATTTCATCCCAAACGCCGTGCTGGCTTTTGGAGAGCCAACAGATTCCAGCAACTTTGAAGAAAATATATTTAATAACAAAGAAAAGGGCAAAGCCTATATCTGTAAAAACTTTACTTGCCTTGAGCCCGCAGATTCAGTTGAAAAATTTAAACACCAATTAGAAAATTTAAGCTAAAGATGCGGTTTCAGCATTGCCCACACTATTTATTTTTTTAGAAATTTATTTTTCTAAAATGTGAATGCCACAAGACGACCCTAGCCCAATAACATGGGTTAGCCCAACCTTGGCTCCTTCAATCTGACGATCTCCTGCTTCGTTTCTAAGATGTGTAGACACCTCAAAGACATTTGCAATTCCAGTCGCCCCAATAGGGTGCCCCTTTGAAATCAAACCGCCAGAAACATTCACTGGAAGCTTTCCATCTCTAAAAGGTGCCCCTGAATCAATGAAATCACCTGCTCCACCTGATTCACATAGCTTTAAGTTGTCATAATGAATAAGTTCAGCTGTGGCAAAGCAATCATGGAGCTCAACCAAGTCAAGCTCATCTGGCCCAACGCCAGCTTCTTCATAAGCCTTCTCAGCTGCATTTCTGGTTAAGGTGTTAACATCTGGCTGAACTTGCCCACCCTCTACATAAGGGTCGCTAGTTAAAACGGAGGCAGAAATTTTAACTGCCCTATCTTGTTGTTCGGCAGATAGTGTCTTGAGCTTTTCATCGCTCACTAATACCGCTGCTGCTGCCCCATCACCTGTTGGGCAACACATCAGCAAAGTGTTTGGATAAGACATCATCGGCGACTGCTGAATTTCTTCTTCGCTAAATTCCTTTTGATATTGTGCCAGCGGGTTCAAGATAGAATGCTTGTGGTTCTTATAGGCAACTTTTGCAAACTGCTCAAACCCCACCCCATCATTTTCATAAGCATATTTCATGCCAGCTTGGGCAAAAACTCCAGGCATTGTGTTGGTTCCCAAAATGCCATCTACTGAAACTACTGAGCCATAGCGCCCTGATGGCTCATAGACATTTTCATCTGCTTTTTTGTCAGCACCAGCCAAAAGCCCCATCTTCCCCATTTTTTCTACACCAACAGCAAGACCCATCTCTGACTCCCCTGCCTTGATTGACATATACACTGTTCTAAGAGCTGTAGCACCAGTAGCACAGGCATTTGAAACATTATAAACAGGGATGCCAGTTTGACCGATTTGACCAAGCACTTGCTGCCCCAAACCTGCTGAGGCTTGAAACAAACTTCCACATGCCATAATATCCATTTCATTTATTGATATTCCCCCATCGTTTAAGGCTGCCAAAGCAGCAGTGGATGCCAAATCAACACAATCCTCATCTTCATAGCGGGCGAACTTTGTCATTGATACACCCAAAATCCAAACTGGTTGACTCATTTCTCTATCTCCTTTTCTTTCTTAGCCATTTTACTTCTTTTATTCTTATTGTTTTGTTGCTTGCTGATGGTCTCTCTTTTCCTGGTTCTTATATTTTTACAATTATTTTGTTCTATTTTCTTCTTAAGCTGAATTTACTAAACAGGCTTGTAGCCAAAAGCGATACAAGCAGTGCCCTTATCATCTTTTTCAAGCTCATAGGTCTCTAGCTCTAATGCCATTCCCAATTCAATATGTTCTGGGGATGGTTCAACGCCAATGATATTAGAGCGAACTGTCGTATTGTCATCGGTTTCAACAAGTCCTGAAATATAAGGAACTGGGATAGTCGGCGCAGCTCGGTGAACAATTGAAAATGCCACTAGCTTGCCAGTTGAACTTACCTTTGCTTTTTGAAATTCAGTCGTGCCACAATTGCCACAAGCATTTCTTCTATCAAAAAATCGTGCCTTACAATTTTTGCATTCATTTGCCACCAAATGCGGCGGGTCATCAAGGCTAAGATATTCAACGATTGGAATTTGAGACATACCTATATTTTAGCAATGAATGTTTATATCAAATTTTTGATACTACAGATTCACAAGGCAAAGTTTAAAAATCAAACAAACCATAAATCTGTCAAGAAATTTGTAAATCTATTTATTGCTCAAATATGGGGCGAGAGGAATTGCTGCCAAACATGAATGTAGAGCTTATACCAAAGCTCAAGTAATTGAATATGAATTGAAATGAATACGTTGGTTAACTATGGGTGTTTTTCTCTTCAACGATTTTGATGGACGATCTTTTTCTTTGTTGATATGGCCTAGGGCAACAGCTCCCACCAAATAAACAGAACTTGGAATTTTGAAATTCGCCCTCAGCTCATCTTGATTCTTAAAGATTCCAAAAAAGAGAGCTCCCAAGCCCAAAGCATTGACTGCCAACAACAAATTTTGAACGGCAAACCCAGCATCTACAAACCAATATGGGACATCCCATTTTTTAGGATCTCTCCCTATTTTGTTATTGTCTGTTTTATTTTTATTATCTGCTTTTTCCCCACCTATTTCTTGCTCATCTTTATTGCTCTTTTTTTGTTTATCTTGCTCTTGATATCTGCTGATGTAAATATCTGGGTCTGCCAAAATAAGAACCAAAACTGGAGCTTTCAATAAATCGGGCCAAGTAAAGTCTTTTCGATTGTTGCCAATATCTGGCAAGCTGATGTTCCAGAATTCTTCAACTTTGACTTTATCATCTAACGCTAAAAAACTAATTCCTTTTGAATTCCCAGCAGTGGCTGCTCTTATTGAGATTGTGAGAACTTCAGATAGCAACCCTTGCTCAATAGGTTCTTCGGTGAAGCTCCTCACCATCTTTTGATTAGAAATCAGATGGGAGAGATTTTTGTACTGCTCGTTATTTGCCAGCGTTTTTAAGAAGGTATTTTGCCTTAGCCCAGCCGTAAATGATTATATTGTCTCGTTTTTCTGAGTTCAAGTTTTTAAACAACTTCTTCATAGATTTGTCTAGCTTTTCTGGAGTAAGGCTTTCAAAATCCACAACTGCAGAAGGCTCACCTGTTCCTTTCACAATAGAAGTTGAAGAGTCATAGGCTTTTGCTCCAACGCCATATTTAGTGGCAAGCCTTTTACCCCATGCTGTTTCTTCTCCTGACGACTTATGCCCTGGACGAGGAACAATATCTACAAACCCAGTAAAGACTTCAAGCCCTAAGAAATCAGTTAATCTAGCACCCACCAAAACATCTTCATCTGGAAATGCCATCAACGCCTTTTTAAGTTGCTCCTTGATGATGTGCTTTAAAATGGCAGAGCGTTTTGCCACCTGAGTGATTGATGTGGCACCCATAATTATGCAAGGGGTTCCACCCAACCTTTCCAATGTATAAAAAGAAAACCCTTTTAAGTTTCCCTTTTCAAAAACTCTCGTTAACTGCACCCAAGATTCAGTTTCTTTCGACAAAAGTCCTAAAGAAAACGGCTGGGGCTGTTCTTCACACATGGCTGCCATCTCTTCTAGGTCGAGATCGTGGACAGCCGTGCAGTCGCTGGTTATAACTTCAAATGCCACTAGTTAGATTTCCTCTCCAAAAATATTTTACTCTTCAATTTGCAATTTTTCACAAACAAATATCTCGTTGCTGTTTCAAAAAATTACCCATATCTATATTTCACACCTTTTTTAGTTTTTTTTCTAATTTGAAAACAGCCTGCGATGACTTTTTTGCAGAAATAATTGTTAAAAAAATGTTTTTATGCTAGGAAAGTCACTTACCAAGCATCTCAAGCAATTTCAAAAATGAAAATGAAGGAATTATTCTAGACCTGCTGTCTCTAAATCTTGAAATAGTTCATCTCGTTCATCTATTAAGTTAAAAAAGTTTTGAATTTCGTCTTCAAGCCTGCCAGTTCCATTTTTGACTCCGTTTACGTTCTCCTCTGGCAATGCTTTTTTAGTTTCACTCGATAAATTTTTAGAAATAATGCTTTGCCCATTATTTGTTGAGCTTTGATTTTGCATTGTTTCATTCCTTCCTTCTATTTTTCGAACGACTAAAGGTTTAGCATCATCCAAAACAATTTTGATGTCTTCGTCTTCTCGTTTAAGGCGACCGCTCACAACTAAAATTGCATCTTCTACAACTGCTTGCTCAATCCTTTCCCAAACTTGTGGAAATATAAATGCTTCAACTTGATTCTCAAGATCCTCCAAGACCATTGTTGCCATGGTTTGGCCCTTTTTGGTTTGCTTCACTTTTACACGGGAAGCAATGCCACACAACCTAGCCTTTTCATCGTTTTGCTTTTTAACGAATTCTCCAATGGTGCAATCTGAGTTCTCCCTAATTTGTTTACCAATGTTGAACAAGGGGTGGTCACTGACATACCAACCCAAGACTTCTTTTTCACGACTGAGCTTTTCAGCTTTAGGAAATTCTTCAACGCCAATTGAAACGATTTCAGAAATTGACTTTTCAAGCCCTGCTCCAGAAAACATTGAGACTGCACCTATTTCATCTTCTGCTCGGGCCTCCATTGTGTGTTCTAAAATTGTTTCAAAACTTTCTAGCAAACCTTTTCTGCTATGCCTCAGAGAATCAAAAGCACCTGCAAAAATTAGAGACTCCAGTGTTTTTTTGTTTAGAACCGAAGTATCAACACGGTTGCAGAAATCATAAAAATCTACATAGTCTCCATTTGCTTTACGTTCTTCAATAATGAGTTCAACAACTTTATTTCCAACATTTCTAATGGCGGTCAGCCCGAATGGAATTCCATCCTTTCCTTCTGTAACAAGATGAACGGTGAAATCAGATTCAGAAATATTAATGTCTGGAAGCAAAATCTCTAAATCCATCCGCTTACACTCTGCTAGATACAAGCCCATCCTGTCTACATTGTTCTTCATGCTGGTTAGCTGTGCTGCCATAAACTGCACAGGGTAATTGGCTTTAAGGTATGCAGTCTGGTATGCCACTAATCCATAGCCATAAGAATGACTCTTGTTGAATGCATAATCAGCAAACGGTTCAATTTGTTCCCACCATTTTTTGCCTAGCTCTTCACCATAAGGTTTTTGATTGCCCTTCCCTATTGTATTTTTGCAACCCTCTATAAATTTTTCACGTTGCTCAGACATGATGGCGCGAATCTTTTTGCCACAGGCTTTCCTCAAATCTTCTGCCTCACTAGCACTATAACCAGCAAACTTTTGAGCAATCAACATCATTGATTCTTGATAAATCATCAGCCCGTATGTTTCACCTAAAATTTCTTCGGCATCAGGGTGTAGGTATTCCACCTCTTTTCGCCCATTCTTTCTATCAGCAAAATCTAAATGCATATTTGCTTCCATAGGGCCTGGTCTGTGTAGTGCCACAAGTGCTGCCACATCATCTATAGAATCTGGCGACAATGCTACCATAAGTGATCTCATCGTGTCGCTTTCAAGCTGAAATACACCCATTGTGTCGGATCGCTTCAGTAACTCAAATGTTTTTTGGTCTTCTAGATTGATGGATTCAACCTCTAATTTTTCGCCAGTGGTTTCTTCAATGATTTTTAAGGTTTCAGATATAACATCTAAGTTGCGAAGCCCCAAAAGGTCCATTTTGAGTAGCCCCAACTCTTCAACTGCATGCATTTCATATTGAGTTACAATAGGGGCATCTTCTTGACTTCTCTTTTTCTTTTTACTC
>JAHRAM010000051.1 GCA_020027305.1 Acidimicrobiia bacterium
TTTATAAGTGGTGCTTTTAAACGTCTTGAATAATTGTCAAAGAAAGGTGTCAAAGATTTAGATGTCCAAAATGGCATTTTTAGATATTTAAGAATTTTAGCTAAACTATTAAACGATTAGGCACAAGATAAAGAGGCCAGCAATAAAAGAAAAAAGGCAGCGTCGATAAAAGATAGAATCGATAAAAAAGCAAAGACGAGCATCTTAAAAATAGAGACAAAACAAAACATATCTAAGCAAGCAAGAAACCAAAAAAAGAGACGCCTAACCATAAAAACAAAGAACAAACCCACAAGCGAAAAATAGGGAAACGAAAAATAAAGAAAGAGGAAGAAATGGAATTTGGAATATTCATTCAAGGGTACATGCCAGGCCCGCAAGCACACGACAAAGATGCTGAACATCAGGCACTTATGCGTGACGCTGAATATGTCGTCACCGCAGACAAGAACAACTGGAAATATGCGTGGGTAACCGAACATCACGCCCTGCCAGAATATAGTCACATATCTGCCAACGAGGTTTTTATGGCATATTGTGGGGCAAAAACCGAACGCATCCACATGAGCAGCGGCATTTTCAACTTGAGCCCTCGTGCCAACCACCCGGTGAAACGAGCAGAACAAGTCGCAACACTAGACCACTTGCTCGAGGGACGCTTTGAGTTTGGTACTGGGCGAGGTGCAGGCAGCCACGAAGTTGCCACATTTAACATCCACGACCCTTCAAGCACAAAAGCAGAATGGGATGAAGTGGTTTGGGAGATTCCAAGAATGTGGGAGCAACGTGATTACACATTTTCAGGCGACCACTTTTCACTAGATAAGCCTCACAACATTTTGCCAAAGCCATACGGGGAAGGACACCCTGGAATTTGGGTGGCGTGCGGTAGCCCTCCAACATACCAAAAAGCTGGAGAGCATGGCATCGGTGCGTTGGGCTTCACATTTGATTCCATCTACAACCTTCAGCCACAAATTGATGCCTACAAAGAGGGCATCGCCAATTGCAAAAATCCAGTCGGGCAGTTTATAAACGACAACCTTATGATGACAAGCGCCGTTCGATGTTGTGAAGATAGAGACCGCGCCTTTGAGCAAGCTGCAAGGTTTGGAAGCGGATATTTGGTCACGCTGGTCAACCTTTATCACGATACATTTCCAAAGGCAGATGATGCAATTGTCTGGCCGAACGAACCTTTTGAACTAAACACTGAAATAGCAGAGCAAGCTGTTGCCGCTGGAATGATGTTGGCGGGAACCCCTGAAGAAATTTGCGAGCAACTTGAGCCATTTGTGAAAGCAGGCATCGACCAGTTAGTCTTTGGCGTGCCAAACGATGCTGAGCATGAGGAAGTTTTAGAGATGCTTGAGTTATTCGGGCAAAAAGTTATTCCTGAGTTTGATAAAGAAAAAACTCACAGCACCGCAAGATATCGCAAATCTGCTCAGCCAAAGTTTGGGCCGTATGCCAACGAACCAGAGTTGATTGAAACCATCTGGACAAAAAACCAGTAGCCAGCTTTTTTAGCCGTTGCTACATTTATTAGTCTTTATTGTATTTTCACGTTTTGTTTTTTGAAAAAAGGCTTCTTCAAACACTTGTCTTATTAGCTTTTTAAATATGTAGTTTCAAATTGTATAGTTTTCAAAACTATATAGCTTTCTAAAATATGTAGCGTTCCAAACTGTGCAGTTTTTCAAAAGTATTTAATTTCTCAAAATTGTATGGTTTTTAAATTATGCAATTTTCCATAATATGTAATTTTCAAAAGTATTTAATTTCTCAAAATTGTATAGCTTTCTAAATTGTGTAGTTTCCCAAAAGTATTATCCCCATGCTTTAGTTATAGGGCTTAAGATTGTAGAGCCAAGAGCAACGTAGCATTTAGTAGGAATTTTGTATTTGCATTTATTTTAAGTATTTATTTTTTTTAAACGACTAAAATTTATACTAAGGAAAATTAACAAATACTTTACCAACGGGGGAGAGGTATCGTCAACCAATAGTTAGCACAACAAAAATATTGAGATTGAAATGTTCCGCTCTGGAAGCGCTACCGTTAAATTTGTCATTAAATTTTTCGCCAAATTAGATGTACGAAAATATGACACATTAGACAAAATCATTAATGGTGCCATCAGCAATGGGGTAGATAAAGCTGAGCCTTGCAATTCCCTAAATTCAGCAGTTGCCCCCCCCCCCCCCCTTCACGCACTTTGCCTCTCTGCCTCTTTGCCTTTTTACCATCGTCAAGCAGTGACTGGACTTTTGCGGTTTTCTAAAGAAGGGAGGAAAATTTAATGAAGAAGAAGCCTTTTCAAGATGATTCGTTCTTAGATGACCCGTTTCAAGACAGCCCATTTCGAGACGACCCATTTTTAAACGATCGGGGAATCACGTTGCCAACAATAATTATTGTTGCAGTGCTTGCCCTTTTGGCTTCAGCTACTGGTGTCATAATTTATAATGCTGTTCGAGATCGCTCTATGCGATTGGATGATACTGCTGCAGTCATTGAAGAGATTAGAAAAGATTTTGAAGAAGAGCGAGAAATAGAGCGAATGGAAGAAGAACGCAAAATGGAAGAGAGGCGAATGGAAGAAGAACGCAAAATGGAAGAAGAAATGAAAGCGGAGAGGCAGAAGCAAATAGTAATAGAAATCCAAGAAAACCGCACCCTTGAAAACGATGAACGACTATCTCT
The DNA here is from genome assembly GCA_020027305.1 of Acidimicrobiia bacterium. Lineage (GTDB taxonomy): Bacteria > Actinomycetota > Acidimicrobiia > Acidimicrobiales > Hopanoidiivorantaceae > JAHRAM01. Next base: position 2,708 of record JAHRAM010000051.1, read on the forward strand.
AGTACAAGAAGATGGAATTTCAGACAGGCTTTATATGGATGTCCTTCACTGCCCAGATTTTGAAATTCGCCACTGGCATTCTTTAATTGACAATGGAAGAGATGCAACCCCAACAAGATTGTTGCTTCCTCCCAGAAAACTAACTTCTGTTAGCCCTACAACAAATGTGAGCAAGCAAAACCCACAACTGACTGCCATCAACCAAAATTGGATTGAAGCAGATGGCAACACGATAATAGTTTCATCCGAGCAAATGACTACTGCATGTTCGTATCGCTCAACCCCAGATTCTGCCCCAAAAATAACCGACATCTCAAATGTTCCTCAAACAATAGTGGGAAACTTAGGAACCATTCGCCAATATAGTGACATCTCTTATAACTATAACGCATTTGATTTGTCTACCTTAAATAACGCAACATATATAAGGTCAAATATCGAACCCGCTTTATGGCACGGCGATTGCCTCAGGTCTGGCATGTATGTAAATAAGACAAGCATCCCGCCCCGTAACCGATCTTGCTTGCTTTATCGTTCCCCATCACTAGCTCGGCTCCCCACAGACCGAAGTGAAACTGCAAAAATCGGCTTAACAAAAAGATCCAGTGCTCATCTAACATCATATTGTGCAGCTATGGGAGGCTACATTCCATTTGAAAAAGTTGCATATAGTGCTATCGGAACCTATGGCGCAGCAACTTTTAGCAAGTGCATTGTTAACCCCAGTAGGCACGGGCGAACTTGTGCGCTATATGATCTTGGCCTGTTAGATGTCGAAACCAGCAATCCGTTGCTAGGGTTTTCAATCGCATTTGGCTCGACCAATTCAAAATGCACAATAATTGAGCAACCTCACTCAGCTTCAGACGCCAAAAAAGCAGCGGTCACCAGCACTAGTCGCGCTGAGTATGCTCTCCTTCATGTTAATCCCAATTGTCCTGACTGGAAGTTGGAAACCGAAAATATTGAAGGCACAGATCAAGCACCCACACCTTCGCGTTTACCTATTTGTAGCTATGACATTACTGGTGCTAACGCGCAGGTTTGTGCAAACTTTGGGCTTGCATTTGATACACGGTTCGGAAATTTTTGCTTCTATGTTTATACGAGGCTTGGCGTTATACATGACGTCCGCTTTTTTTATGGAAGCACCTCTGCCATGCTTTGTGAGGGCTTTAATGAATTCAAGATTGACAAAACAACAGGCAGAGGAACGTGCGAACGTAGATTGGGTGATATTTCTCGAGCATGGCACTTGCGTTGTACGGGCTGGGCTTACACAGCTTCTGTAAATTATGATCACGACAACGATCCTAACTCTCCTATGGTTGCAGATGACGACTCCAGCGTATATGCATATTATTCTGCTGAAACAAAAACATATCACTGCTCATTTAAGAACCGTTATTTAAATAGTGCCAGAGAATGCTTGAGCTTTGGCTATTCACCTGGTGAGCTTGGGGAATGTGAAGTTGTAGATTGGCGAACATATAACCCAGCCCCGTATGCTCCGACATGTGCTGTTTTTCGGGCAGTTCCATACTACACCAGCCAAGAGCAGTTGTTTTCAATATCAAGTTTGAATTTAGCGTTTAGAAATAATAGCTCGCGAAATGTGGCAAATTCTTCACTAGGTGTTTCAACCAATAACGATGCTTCAAGCAATGACTTTTTATATGATAACGACAACAACGTCTTGCCAAACATCAATAATCAGTTGAGCTATTACTATAATCGCCTCATCAAGCCAGCCGTGGAATCTTATTTGACAAGTGGTGATAGACATACCGAACTCTGGTTGCCATCTCAGTTTCCAACTGGAAATGTTTCTTTGTCGCGAACATTTAGCCAGCAGGGTTATCCTGCCGCAACATCTCCACCTGACTTCACAGAAAGTCGCCCACTTGATTTCGTTTATAACCGAAGGTCGCCCAACCCAATAAGCAATTGCGATGACTATAAGCAGTTTTATCACCCGATACATATTGAAAAATCATCTGCTACCACAGAAACCTACACCGCTGGCTATAACGATAATGACAAATCAGTGGTGTGTGGCACCGATAGCAAAAATTTTTGGGAGCCAAGATATTATTTAGATGTCATTACTTCTGGCACTAGTTACACGGGAAATTACTGCGATAGTTCAACTACTGCTTGCCCAACACCACCAACTGGTTCAAAACTTTATAGAGAGTGTAGTCTTGTCGGCACAGACACAGCATTTACACGCCCAGCCGAAAAGCCAAACTCCACATTTGATTATCAAAACAACAATATAGATGCCCCAATCAACTCTTATGTTAAAGAATGTGAAGATCTTGGCTATTCAGGAGGAACTTATGAGCTATACGACTATGAACTGTTACCAAAAATTAGTGGGCAAAACTATGTTGCCTTGAGTCAGCTCAGCTCTAATGAGCCAGTTGACTGGGTTGCACCTGCTAATAGTTTTAGAAACTACACCCCAAGCGAACACGCAAACACCTCATTGGGGTATCGTGACTTCTGGGTAAGGTCTGATGCCAGACAAACCCGTATTTCAACAAGCGGCCCGCAATTTTATCTTTTGGGCGGGCAGGGAATAAACCCAGAAAACAAAGCTACTGCTAATCGCTTTGAAGCAGAAGGTGGCCTTGTCTGGTCTCGCTATGGAATAGCTGAGATGCTGAATTATATTAACACCCAAAACATTACATCTTCTGGTGAAAATACTAGGGAAGCAGTTTTAAGATTTTCAAACAGCACAGATTTTGGGGCAAGAACCCAAAGTGCTTTAACCAGCTTTACGAATGCTCCTCTTGACCCAGCTACACCAACTGGAACTCAGGCTGGCTATGTAGCTGGTGGAGGATTTAGTGCTTCAAGAGGTGGGGCTGATTCAACATTGACTTATTATGCTCCTTATGCTGAGCTAAATTGTGAGTTTAGAGTTCCAGTAACTGCTTCAGCAAATGTGCAGGCATTTTTTAGGGCTTGTCAATCTCTTGGGTCATATTTTTTCACAAGGTTTAGCTATCACAAACCTATTGAAGTTAAACCTTTCAATGTTAGCGACATAACCTTTCCATCGGGCGGTAGGCTCCCCACGGGCGAAAACTTTGGGCACTGGCGGGCAAACCTTTTAACCGAAAGTGGGGGAGCCAAGCACCCATCGCTAATTAAATATGGTGATGCCACTTACAAGCCTCCTACTTATTTTCACATCAACACCGATAGAAACAATGGCTATTATTATTGCGAAGCAAACCCTTCAGAAATATTGGGCTATGGTGATATTAATCCAGCACTCCAACGGTCGCTCCCGCTTCCAAAAAGAACAACTGGAACAACCGCTGAAAACACAGATTGTGACAGACTAAATGCGATTCTTGGCATCACTACTTCGGCAAGTTCAACAACATTTGAAACAATTTCAGAGATGTCTGGCACTGAAGCGCAAATAAAAGCAGCATCCGACATAGGCTTTATCGGCCACAAAGAAGGGCCTTATGATTTCTACCCATGTAAGTGGCGTGCGCCTTTTAAGGGCAACCCTTTGGCGGGATAAATAACACCCGCTAATTAATAGCATCTAAGAATTCGCCTAAAAAATATAGCCCTTTTCAGACTGCCTTGCAATTTGAAAATTTTGTTCTACAATTATAAAAAAGCTATAGAAGGTTTGCTTGAGTTTTGTTGGGCAATTTGGTGGGGGATTTATTGGAGGAAAGTTTTTCTCACCCGCATTTGGTCAAAAATTTTTATAGCGCATAGATTTAGTACTCACAAAAAAAGAAAGGCTCGCAGAGAAAAGTATGAAAGATAATATAATCTCACCCAGCCCCCTGCCCAACGAACAACATGAATAAATCACACCATTTATGCAAATATTTTAATAAAAAGGCGTTTTTAGACGATAGAGGAATTACGCTCCCAGCAATTATCATTGCATCAGTGCTTGCATTGGCAGCAGCAGCAGCTGGGGTAATAATTTATAACGCCACTCGAGACCGTGCAGAAGGTTTAGATGAAACCGCAGCCGTTCTCGAAGACCTTAGAGAGTCTTTTGATAGAGATCGTGAAGGAGAAGAGGATGCCCGCCTAAGACTTGAGCGACGACAATTAGATATTAAGGCAAATGCCCGTTTTGAAAACGACGAAGATTCTGATGTAGTACGCGGAGATGGAATTTCAGATAGGGTTTACCTAGTAATTGATGGATGCCCTAATCTTGAAACACGTCTTTGGCACTCCGTGCTTGAAAATAATAGAGATGCTGCCCCAGGCAGAAAACTCCTCCCACCTAGAAAAGCAACATCTACCAGTCCTCTAGTTGAGGTCAGCAAATATAATCCAACCATAATACCTATTAATAAAAGCTGGATTGAAGCTGATGGCTCAAATGTAATAGTTGAAAACTTTGAGGCAACAGGTTCATGTGTATATTTTTCAACTTCTAGCAGGTTTGCAAAAATATCTGATGTCTCATTTGTGCCAAACCCGATAATAGGTGATTCTCAAAACCCTGTCAAGAGCTATGTGCAAATACAATATAGATTTAATCGTCACGCATTAGATCGTTTTCAGGAGGCAACAGATATGGGAACCAATATATTTTCCTCGCTACGATATGTGAATTGCCATAGAGCAGCCTTACATAGCTTTAATTGGAGAAAACTTTTAGGATGTGGTTTTGCTTGGCGAACATTACCTGCAGACGTAACTTCACCAAAAAATACTACCATCGTGGCAGGTGCATCTAGAAGAGCTAGCTTACAACTGATATCATATTGTACGCAGCACGGAGGCTACATTCCATTTATTCCAGTTTCACATGACTCTAGTGAAACCTATGAAACGATAAATCATAATAAATGCGTTGTCAATCCAAACATATATAGAAGAAGTTGTTCTTTGGAAGAGCTTGGGTTAAATGACCCTGATAACGGTAATCCACTCATTGGTTTTTCTATAAGTGGAACTGCTTCAAAATGCATAATCACAGAATCAGCAGATAAAGAGGTCGGCAAGGTAGCCGTTGATAGCACCACCCGTGTTAAATATGGGGCACTTGATATTTCGACTGCCACAAATTGTGCAAAGTGGCTGGTGGGAACCACTAAGGTTTCAGGCACATTGTCCTCATCTAAAAGGTCATGCTCGTATGTAATCAGTGGAGCCAATGCAAGTGTTTGTAAAAATCTAGGATTAAATTTTCTAAAATCTAATACCTGCACCCTTAATGTGCGTCTAACCACCAATAATAAATTCTGTGGGCGAAATGAATTTTTTAGAATTGATAGAACAACTGGCCGGGGAAGATGTGTTGGAATTACTAGGGGCAGCAGCGTTACAAGAGTTGCGTCAAATAAATGGCACGATGCATGTATTGCTTGGGCAAGTGTTGGTTTGAGTGACACATACGACCATGACAATGATGACCCCGATAACGACGGAATCAATGAAGACGGAAATCCTGCAACTCCTAAAGTGCGAGATGACATTGCTAATGTGTATGCATATTATTCTGAACGCACTAACACATATCACTGTTCATTCAAAAACAGACACACAAATGGAGCAAGAGAGTGTTTGAGTTTTGGCTATCAACCAGGAATAACAGGTGAGTGTGAAATTGTTGATAGGCAAACATATCTGGCTGCTCCACCTATTCCCACTTGTGCTGTTATGCGGTCAGTCCCATATTACACCAGCCAAGAACAATTATTTTCAATTTCTAGCTTGAACCTTGCATTTCAAAATAAAAGCGCAATCAATGTTCCGTCTCAAATACAGTCTGCATTAAAAGTTGCAGAAAGCACTGATGCTAGTAACAATGATTTCTTATATGATGGCGACAATAATGTTTTGCCCAACATCAACGCGCAGTTAAATTATCATTATCAGCGCCTAATCAAACCAGCTGTTGAATCTTATCTAACCAGTGGAACGCGACATAATGAGCTATGGTTGCCATCTCAATTTCCAACTGGCAATGTTTCATTGTCTCGGACTTTTGCACAAAGAGAACATGAATTTGGTTTCTATGGCTATCCTTCTGTCGGAGTCACAGAAGACGACCACACAGAATCCTTGTTATATGATTTTGTTTATAATAGACGTTCACCTAGCCCAACAAAAAATTGTGATGACTATAAGCAGTTCTATCGCCCAATACATATTGAAAAATCTTCTGCGACTCAACAAGAATATACAGTTGGTTACAATGACAACGATAAAGCTGTAATGTGTAGTACCGTTGCCAAAAATTTTTGGGAAGCAAGGTATTATTTAGACATTCTGCTTGAAAGCAGTTTTTATCCGATTAACAATTATTGCAACCCAGGGATATCTGCGTGTGGAGTAAAAACTGTAAACCTATATAGAGAGTGTGCACTTGTCGGAACAGATACCCCATTCACACGACCAGCAGAAAAGCCAAATTCAACATTTGAATATCACAATGATAATGTCAACCATCCCATCAACACTTACATAAAAGAATGTGAAGATTTAGGTTATTCAGGGGGAACTTATGAGTTGTATGACTACAAATTGCTTCCTGAAGTTGATGAAAAAATTCATGTTGCACTTAGCCAGCTAAGCTCTAATGAAACGGTAGATTGGCTTCCCCCCGCAAACAATTTTAGCAATTACATCCCAAGTTCAGCAAGTAACACTACTTTACAATATCGTGACTTCTGGGTAAGGTCTGATGCTAGGCAAACTCGCATTTCAACAAACGGCCCACAATTTTATCTATTGGGTGGGCAAGGCGTTAACCCAGAAAACAAAACTGCCGCCGATCGCTATGAAGCAGAAGGTGGTCTTACTTGGGCTAGGTATGGAATCGCAGAAATACTTTATTACATTCAAAGTCAAAATTTAGATTCAACTAATTCTGATGAAACACTACAAAGACATGCGGTTTTGCGATTTTCAAACATTTCTGACATATCAAGTTCAAATGTAAGAGATAAAGCTACATTAACTGGTTTCACAGATGCTCCTCTTGATCCAGATACACCAGCTGGAACCCAAGCTGGCTATGTAGCAGGTGGGGGATTTACTGCTTCTAGAGGTGGGGCAGATTCAACGCTTACTTATTATGCTCCTTATGCAGAATTGAATTGTGAGTTTAGGGTTAAAGATGCAAGTGCTTCAGACACCGACAAGATTACCCCAGAAGTAGAAGCATTTTTTAGGGCTTGTCAATCTCTGGGTTCCTACTTTGAAACTAGATTTAGTTATCACAAACCTATTGAAGTAAAAGATTTTACTATTCAACAGGCACAATACAGCACCACTGCTGTTCCAAACAATGATTTTTATGGTCACTGGCGAAAGGCACTTGTAGATGATGCTACTAAACACCCAGCC
>JAHRAM010000063.1 GCA_020027305.1 Acidimicrobiia bacterium
TTTATAAGATAAAAGAGTGGGTCGGTGCCCGAGCGGCCAAAGGGAGCAGACTGTAAATCTGCCGGCATTGCCTTCGGAGGTTCAAATCCTCCCCGGCCCACCAATATCTCTAACAGCTCGCCAGAAAAAGGTGGTAGAAATTCTTTCTTAAACATTGAAAATGCTTTTAAGATAAAAGGGAAAGGAGAATAACATGCCCAGCTTTGACATCGTCTCTGAACTAGATAACCAAGAAGTTAAAAACGCCGTAGACCAAGCCAGCCGTGAATTCACACAGCGGTATGATTTTAAAGACACACAAACATCTATTCAGTTGGGCGAGGATGAGATTAAGCTCAACTCTTCTACTGAGGATAGATTGGCAGCAGCCAAACAAGTGCTAGAAGAAAAATTTGTTAAGCGAAAGATTTCACTCAAGGCTGTAGAGTTTGGCAACGTGACAGATGCTGCTGGCGGAAGTGTGTCTCAAACGGCAACCTTAACAGCAGGTATCTCCAGCGACAAAGCAAAAGAGCTAAACAAGTTCATAAAAGAGATGGGGCTAAAGGGCATCCAAAGCCAAACCCAAGGCGAGCAACTCAGGGTGACTGGCAAAAAACGAGATGACCTCCAAGCTGTCATAGCCACAATGAAAGAGGAAAACTTTAACATCCCGCTTCAGTTTGTGAACTTTAGAGATTGAAACCTTAGAAACGAAAATCCTAAAATGAACGATACAACTGAATACACCTATTCGGTTGAAGAACTGCTTGGCAAGATTTCAGGATTGCTCAACAGCAACTTCCCTGATGAGATTTGGGTGGAAGGAGTGATTCAAGGATACGCGATGGCACGTTCTGGGCACACCTATTTCAACTTGACATCTAAGGTTGAAGAAGCTGGCGCCACACCAGAATTTTCAATCAACGTCACTTTGTTTAAGTGGGCGCGCCAAACGTTAAAGACAAACCTTCAGCTTGAAGACGAATTGGAAGTAAGGATTCGCGGCAAGCTAAACATCTATTCGCCAAGAAGTTCAATTCAGCTAAACATGACTGCCATTGATGAGGAATACACCATTTCAAAAATGGCAAAAAACAAAGAGGTCTTGCTGGCAGCACTAAAGGAAGAGGGATTGATTGAGCTAAACAAGGCTTTGCCCGTGCCACAACTTCCGCTAAAAGTCGCCCTCATCACCAGCGATGGAAGTGCCGCCCACAACGATTTTGTTCATGAACTGGCACAGAGTGATTTTTCGTGGCAGGTGCTACTCATCCATTCTTCTGTTCAAGGCGAAAATGCTCCAGCAGAAATTTGTGCAGCCTTAGACAAGGCGCAAAATTCTAAGGCAGATGTCGTAGCACTTATCAGAGGGGGCGGAAGCCAAATTGACCTAGCTGCTTTTGATACCGAAGAAGTCGCTCGAAAAATTGCCAGCTTGAGCCTGCCAGTGTTTGCTGGCATCGGGCATGAAATTGATATTTCTGTCGCCGACTATGTGGCACACACCACAGAAAAAACTCCTACTGCCTGTGCTGCTCGACTGGTCGAACTTGTAGAACAAGAACAAAACAATATGTTAGAGCTTGGAAAAGATATTTTTCAAAGGGTGGATTATTCAATCCAGCAACATACTTCACATCTTAAAGAGTTAGGATTTAGGGCATCTCTGGCTCCAGCAGAAAGACTGAGCGAAGAAAATGCTCGCCTAGCATCTTCTAAAGTGCAACTCAATCTCTTGGCAGCCCAAATGCTAGAGCAAGGGAAAAATTATCTAGCGACATCGCAAAAATCTTTGAGCAAAAGCACAAAGGGGCTATTAAAACAAAAATCCAGCCAAGTCGGCACACTTAAAAAACAAATCCAATCGCTCGACCCGAAAAAATTCCTTAAACGAGGTTGGAGCATAACAAAAACTGTTGATGGAAAGCTCGTGAAAGACTCAAAAGATGTGAAGGTGGGTGCTGAACTTGTCACCCAAGTTTCTAAAGGAACTATCCACAGCAAAGTAGTAAATTAATTAAAATATAGCAAGCAAAGAAATTCATAAAAAGTGGATGAGGGTTTATAAAAAAGGAATGGATGAAATATGAACAAAAGCACAGGTGCAAAATCTGAAAATGGAGCAGTGGCAGAAAGCTATGAGGCAGCGGTATCTGAGTTAGAGGAAATTTTAGAAAATCTCCAAGACGGCGAAGTAAATGTTGATGAACTGGCACAAAAGGTTGACCGTAGCTCTGAGCTAATCAAGTTTTGTCAAGAAAAAATCACATCTGCTGAAATGCAGGTAAAAAAGATTGTGGGAGAACTTGACGCCTCTAGTAGCGGCGACTCTGAATAAGGTGAACTATCAAAAACTCTCCTCAGGGTTTTTAATAACAGATTTAAAGAATGCGCAAGTGAGTTCGGGCATCGTTCGCCTAGCTCCAAAAATTCTTAAAAGCGGTGTTGAGCAAATGGCTCGGTCGGCCACTTATATGTTTGCGCTTCACCAAAAACAAATTGCTGGGGCATCGTGTGCCATCACTGCTGAACCTCAAAACGAAAAAGTGGCATTGACATCTTTTGTAAATGAGATTTCACCAAAAGTGGCTAGCGGAAATTTTCTGCCCGATGTTGGAAAAGGGCTAACAGAAGATAACCTCGCCCCCCTCAGAGCGGGCGACCCAAGAAATGAAATTCGCCTAACAGATATTGATGGAGCATGCCTCCTCTATGAATACTGCACGGGCATTTCATCTGTGGCCGCTATTGATGAACTTTTTCCACTAGAAGGAAAAGCGGTGGTGATTGAAGGATTTAACAATAAATTTAACAATGCTGCTTATGGTGCCTTGGCGGCCCTAGAAAATGTTGGGGCAAAATTAGTTGGAGTATCTATCGGCAAAAATTCTGTTATCAACGAAAGTGGGCTTGACATTTCAGCACTGAAAGAAATAGTGAGCGACAAAACCTTACAAGAAGAAGCACTATCAAAAGAAGTATCGAAAGAAGAAGTGTCAAAGGAAAAAGTATCGAAAGAAGAAATGCAAAAAGAAAAAGTATCAAAGGGAGCAGCGTCAGAAGAAAAAGTGGCAAAGCGAGCATTCCTAAAAGAGTTAAAAGAAATTTCGCTGAAAAGATTTGGGGAAAAAAGGGCTGGCAAAAAAGATGAAGAGGCTTCTCCCGATCAACTAGAAAAAATGGGGCAACCTAAAAAAGCAGGGCAACTGGAAAAAATGGGGCAGCTTGGAAAGACAGATGGCAATATTTTTTCAGCTCTATCAAATGAGCTTTCAGTAGATGCTCTATTTTTAGGTTCAAAAATTGGAGTAGTCGACCACACGATAAACTTGCCCATTTCAGCTTTGGGCAGTCTTCACCCCATTCCGTTCACCACCAAGGCAATGATGGAGCTTTCACGAAATGGAACTATTGTGGCGCCTGATTTCTTATGCTTGGGCGGCCAAGTGATTGCCGACTGGCACGAATCAAACAATGTCGAAGAAATAATTTCAGCAGCAGATGTTGAAACACGGGCTATTACAAAAGAGATGCAAAAGGGAGCATCCAAAAAAACAGGCTCTGGCAAAAACGGTTCAAAAAATGGCAACTCGAAAAATAGTGATGTTGCCCAGCTATTTTTAGCAGGGTGTGAGATGGCAGAGGAATTTATAATGTCGTGGCAAGATGAGCTTCCCTTCGGTCGCCCGCTGGCTTAGAGTTTAAGAGAGGGATAAACACTGACATTTAACTCTGATGTGTCACCTCTCATCAAATGCCAATGCCCTGCTGCTGCTACCATAGCAGCATTATCAGTACACATTTCTCGACTCGCCAAATAGCACGGAACGCCCAATTGCTGAAATTCTTCCCTAAGCTGTGAGTTGGCTGCCACTCCCCCCGCCAGACAAACCGCCTTAGCACCAAATTGCTCAACAGCAAGCACCGTCTTTTTTGAAAGAACTTCAACCACGCTATTTTGAAAAGCTGCTGCTACTGCTGGCGTTGAAATATCAGTTCCATTTTGCTCAGCTTTTCTAATGTAATTCACCACAGCAGTCTTTAGGCCAGAAAATGAAAAGTTCAGCTTGTCGCTTTTGTCTTTACGTTTGCCCCCTTTTTTCTCTTTCGCCTCCCCTTCTAAAAACGATGAGGCAGACAACATAGCGCTTGAAAGCATGGGGCGCGGAAACTTAATATTGTCTTCACCCTCAAAAGATGCTGCCAGCTTATCTATCTCTGGGCCGCCAGGATAACCAAGCCCAAGCGCTCTTGCAGTTTTGTCAAACGCCTCACCAGCAGCGTCATCAAGGGTTTGCCCCAGCACTTCATATTTCCCAAACTCCCTCATTAAAATCAGCATCGTGTGCCCACCTGAAACTAAAAGCACAACTAGAGGCAACTCAATATCTGGCTCATCTAAAAATGTTGCAAATAAATGTGCTTCCAAGTGATTGACCGCTATAAATGGAATGTTGAGTGCCAGTGAAAGTGCTTTGCCAGCGCTCACCCCCACAAGTAAAGCCCCGATTAAACCTGGCCCATTTGTTGCTGCCACAGCAGTGAGGGGCGGAGTATTTTTGGGAGTGTTTTTAAGGGCTTCTTCAACTACTGGCAAAAGCATTTCAATATGTGCTCGGCTCGCCATCTCTGGGACTACTCCCCCGTATGCCTTATGTAGGTCAACTTGGCTTGAAACCACTGATGACAAAATCTCTTTGCCATCAGCTAAAACTGCTGCTGCTGTTTCATCACAAGAAGTTTCGATTCCCAAAACAATGGTTGGGTTTGTCATGTTGTTTCCCTCATTACGTTATTTATTTCTATTTTGATTATTTCTACTTTGTTAAATCTTTCAGTTTTAAGTTGCTTTATAAATTTATTTTTCTATGTTACCTATCATTTAAATATGTTGCTTATCAATATGTTGATTATCATTTAAGCCTGTGTTATCCAATATCTGGTCGTCTTAAATATATGGGTTGTAGCTCTCCTGGGTCTAGAGGGATAATATTTTTAACATCTATATTTCCATTTTTTGTATCTGTGGTTTCTATTTCTACGGTTTTTGTATTTATGTTTTTTGTGCCTTGAGTTTTTAAATTCTTTGTTTGGGCGGCAAAATGGATGAGTGTTTCTGCCAGCGGTTCGTTGCTATCTCTAACTTCAAAGCCAGCAGAAGAAAAGGTATCGCTGTATTTCACCGCCCCATTCCCTACACACAAAATGTTTTTAGTAGCTTGACTTTCTGTGGTGCTATTTTTTATAAGCCCTACCAATTCATCAGGTTGGGCAACCCCCCGTTTTAGCTCGGCTGGCAAAAATTCTGTCTCAGAAAAAGGACTATCAAAAATGTTGTAAAAAACTTCCCCTCGTTTAGCGTCGATAACTGACATCACTAGGGCATCGGTTTGATTATTAGACTGAGCAGGAATTTGGCTAGAGTGCTTAGCTTCAACAATTGTAGTAGCTGAGGGTTGAGCATTAGTTTGGCTAGGCAGCTGAGTGAGTGGTTGGATTTGTTGCCTGTGGAATTGTTGCCTGTGGATTTGAAATGCCAGCAGGTCTAGGCTACTGACTGGCAGGCACTTAATCTCCCACCCATAGGCCAAAAACATAGCAGTGGCAATCCCCACCCTTAAACCTGTATAAAGCCCTGGCCCCACATTGACTGCTATGAGGTCAGGTTTAAAATTTTTCAACTCAGCGCCATCAGCGGAATTGAGGGCAGAATTATTGACTTCTAAAACATCAAGAGTATTAAGCATTTGTTTTATTAAAGGTATTAGATTTTCACAATGCTTTTGAGGCTCCCAGATTTCTTCTGAGCTAACAATTTTTGCACTCTCAGCAATAGAGCTCTCTACAGAAGAATTTTCTTCAACTCCATCTATATAACCAATGGCACACCCAGCAGCATCGCCGCTGGTTTCAATCCCCAACACCCACGAACCTGAATTTTCTTCAATTTCCATATTATGAATTTCTATGCTTTAATTTTTAATACTCTTATTTATTTTAAGAATGCTTGTTCTTAAATTTATTTGACCTATGCCTTTATATACCTACATACAATATATTGCCCGATTTACATATAACTAGATTGCAAAAAATTATCACAAAACCACTTTGAGCTTGTTTTTCCATTTGTCGCTGGCGATAAGTTCTGCCACCCTAGAATTTTCACTCACACCATATTCGCCATAGCTCAAATTTATCGTAAGGCTTTCATCTATTATGTGGTCTCTTATGGATGAGGTCAGCTTCTCAGCCCATTCCATCACCAAAATTCCATCTGCTGGCGGAAGCTCTCTAAGCTGTGGCTCTAACTCACTAACATCATCAATCCTATAAAGGTCAAGATGATGGATAAGAAACTTGCTTCCCACATATTGTTGAGCGATAATAAATGTAGGGCTAACAACTTCATCTTTCACACCAAGTTTTTTACAAAGCGCTTTTATAAATGTAGTTTTGCCAGCACCTAATGGGCCATTCAACAATAAAATATCGCCAGCTTCTACCACGCCAGCAATCTGTTTAGCCAACTCAAAAGTTTTTTTCTCAGATGAAAGTTCTAATATCAAAATGTCACTTTTGGGTTAGTTTGTATGCCATTGTTAAATCCTGTCTTAAAAACTTTTCTTTCCCATAATCGTGAAAAATGGCTGCTGGATGAAAGGATGGCACGATTACATAATCTTGCACATAATCAAGTGAGGAATCAGACTGAGAGCTAGAAGGTTTGGCAGGCTCAAATACAGTTCCCCTAATTTTAGTTATACCGTCATTGGTATTTAAGAGCGGCCTAGTGGAAGAATTGCCAAGTGTCACTATTACCTTGGGTGAGACAAATTTAATTTGCTCATCTAAGTATGGACGGCAGGTTTTGACTTCTTCAGGGGTCGGGGCACGATTATTTGGCGGGCGACATTTCACAATGTTTGAGATATAAACACCTTCAGCAGCCTCTTGCCCAATTTCTTCTTCTAAAATTTTTTGAAGCAACTGCCCAGACCTGCCAACAAACGGCAATCCTTGTTCATCTTCATCTGCTCCAGGAGCTTCACCAATCAGCATTAAATCAGCATTTGTGTTTCCTCGCCCAAAAACTGCATTTGTTCGCCCAGCCGACAAACCACATAACACACAGCTGACTACCTTCACCTTTAAGGCATCTAATTGCTTGCTAACTTCTAATTCTCCCATCAACAATTACACTTACTAAATTAATTTCAATTAATTTTTAATTACATTAACTATCCAAAATAGTTTCGTCTGATTCGCTTGTCGATGGAACACATTATTTCATCGGGAATGGTGTTTAGCTTTTGGCTAATCTCTGTTACTGTTATTTTTTCATTTCCTTGTTTGCCGATTAGCACTACATCATCTCCAACAGAAATTTCGGGGCTTTTACATTCCAACATTATTTGATCCATTGTTACCCCAACGACAGGATGGCGCATTCCCCTGATTAAAACTTCTCCGCCCATAACGCCATAGTCACGCCTTATTCCATCGGCATATCCAATGGGGATGACCCCAACACGCGAATCTGTCTCAAATGTATGAGCTAAGCCATAAGAAATGCTGTCGCCTGCTTTAACTTCTTTAACAAGCGTAATCTCTGAAACCAAACTCATCGCAGGAACAAGCTCAATGTCTTTTATCACATCTTTTATCATGTCTTTTGGCATGTCTTTTGCCTGTGTATTTTTTACGTCTATTTCGTTGGTAGCGAAATCCTTAGCCCCAACGTTTTCATTGGCGTTTTCATTGGCAGGCTTTTGATTTGATAACTGTATCTGCTGAGACTCTTTTTTTGATATTTCTTTTTTTTGCTCTAGCCCTACTTGGTGTGACCCCACAGGTCGTTGCACTCCATAGATTGACAGCCCTACCCTAACCATGTCATAGCGCAAATCATGCGGGGCAATATTTTCTATAGTTACAGCTCCAGAGTTTGCAACATGGCGAAAATTTTGGGCATCCGTTCCATCCCAGCCTTCTTTTTCTAAAAGTAAAAGCACTTCTTCATACAACTCAAGTTGCTTTTGTGTGTATAGATTGTCAGGCTCATCTGAAACTGCTAAGTGAGTCCAAACACCCTCAAGGATAATCCTTGACGCAACACTAATCACAGTGGTGTCTGTAGCAGCAATTGTATCTGTGGCGTCATCTTCAGTTGGGTTCTGCCAGAGTAGTTTAAGCTCAGCTAATACATTTTCATCCAATCCTTCATATAGGTTTGTTGGTGTTGTTTTTGTTTCATCTTTTTCTTGACCTCTATTTATTATGAACGTAGCCAGTGACAAAATTTTCGTTTTTTCGCCACCAACACGATGCATGCCTGTATCTATCTTTAGCTGTAGAAAATATTGCTTTTCTGGGTCGCCAACTTCACTGACAGCTTTAGAAAATGTCAGCAATCCCTGTTCTGTATAAATCGTAGGGCATATTTTGTGTTCCACTATGGCGGCCATCTCGTGACTGCGGGGTTCTGACAACATCAATATAGAGGCGGTAATGCCTGCTTGCCGCAACTCCACCCCTTCTTCAACCAACGCAACCCCCAACCTGTCAGCGCCAGCCTCAATTGCTGCCCTGCTAACTTCGATTGCTCCATGTGATTCAGCATCAGCTTTTACAACAGCACAAAAATCAGCTGGGCTGGCAAGTTCTTTTAGAACTGCAACATTTTGTTTTATGGCAGAAAGGTCAATGTTTAATTGTGTAGGGCGCATTACTTACATTTTGCTAGAAATAGGTGCTTTGTCAGAAATAAGGCTTAATGCCTTGGGGATGTGCGGCAATAAATCGCTTGCCATAAAACCTTGCTTGAGTGCCAATTCTGCGCCCGCCCCGTGAATATAAGCGCCAACTGCTGCTGCCATAAATGGTTCTAGCCCTTGTGCCAAAAATGATGCAATCACCCCAGACAACACATCGCCTGTGCCGGCTGTGGCTAGCCGTTCATCACCAGTGGTAGAAAAAATGACTTTGCCAGTTTTGGGTTCGGCAATGAGCGTTGTGGCCCCTTTTAGTAAAACTATTGAGTTATATTTGTCAGCTAGTTTGCGAGCGGATTCAACACGATTGGCCTCTGGTTTTTCGCCCCCGTTCAATCTTTCAAATTCTCCATCGTGGGGAGTTAGCACTGCTGGAATTTTTCTTTTTTTCAAAATATCTGGGCCACACATTGCTAGGAAATTCAGCCCGTCTCCATCAATCACAATCGGCTGTTTAATCCCTGTCAAGATCTTTGAGACCTGCTTGGTGAAATTGTTGTTTGTAGAATTACTCCCGTTT
This sequence comes from Acidimicrobiia bacterium, assembly GCA_020027305.1. GTDB lineage: Bacteria > Actinomycetota > Acidimicrobiia > Acidimicrobiales > Hopanoidiivorantaceae > JAHRAM01. The sequence goes on from JAHRAM010000063.1 coordinate 9,274, forward strand.
TCAATAGCATCATTTTTCTCACTGCTTTCAAGGTGGTTTTCAAAGCCTTTTCCAAAACCGGGCCCAACCACAAATGCCTTAAATCGCTCTGCCCTTTTTAAAACTTCACTTCCCCAATCGCTATCTATAAGTTCAATGCCCACAGCCTCAAGCGGATTTATAGAAAGGCTTGCATCACCTCCAACAGCATTATTTACCCTTGCTTCAAACTCCACAGGATATGTAGACATATCTGTTTCCATTGAATGACTATTTGACTCTTCAGGAACACTTATTGCCACATAACCTGAGCCAGCTCGAAATGCAGCGGTGGCAGCTAGGCTGACTGAACCTGTCATCCCAGCACTTCCGCCAATCACCCAACAGGCAGAGTTCCATTTATGTGCATCCTTTTTTCTAACTGGTAGGGCAGCTGCCACTGCTTCCTCAGTTAGCAGCCACATATTGGCAGAGCTAACATCTAGCCCGATGTCTTCTATTTTTGTTTCGGTTGAATAGCTTGACCCTGGAAAAAGCAGCTGCCCAGATTTGAGTGTTCCAAATGTTAAAGTTCTATCTGCTTTTAGCGCCCCGCCAGCAACTTCACCAGTTAGCCCATCAACTCCTGAGGGAATGTCGACTGCCAAAACTTGCCCGCTGATTTTTTCTTGAATGCCCGCTGGCAATTCATAGGGCTTAGAAAGACCCGTGCCATAGGCAGCATCGATTATTAAATCGGCAGCAACGATTTTTTTGATGTGCTTCTTTAGCTCGTTCGGCTCCACCAACTCTGTGGAAATTTTGCGCTCTTTGAGTAACTTTGCTGCCACCCTTCCATCCTCGCCATTGTTTCCCTTGCCAGCAATGACCACAACATTTTTTCCACGACAACTCTTTTGCCCGCCCAGCATTTTTAGGCTATGAGACAAAACAGCTCGCCCAGCTCTATCAATAAGTTCTTTAATAGTGGCATCGGCAGCAGCATCAATTTTTGCCATCTCTTTAGGGCTTACTACGGGAATCATATTTTTTATTGTGCCAGTGCGATAGCAATGGCAGTGGTGTCTGAATGTGAAAGGCTTATTTGAATATCAACAACCCCTTGGTCTTTTGCAAGTTGTGCTGCTCGCCCTGTGAGTTGAACTTCCACTGGGCGAGGATTGGGTTGCTCATTTCGAACAACTTCAACTTCTTTCCAACCAATCGTTCCAAAGTTGGCAGACAAGGCTTTCATCACTGCTTCTTTGGCAGCAAACCGAACAGCCAGCCGCCTGCTGGGGTCAGCTTGTTTCACACTATATTCTTGTTCGGCAGCAGAAAACAATCGCTCAACTATTTTTGGTCGCCGAGTTAGCAGAGACTTCATCCTCTCCACATCAACCACATCAATTCCTACCCCTAAAATCATTTGCTCTTGCCCCACTCATCTGCCAAATGGGCGATTGGTTTATCTAGCAAATCCATGATTGGAATCTTGCCAAGCTTCTCCACATCAAACTCTGGCTCTGTCTCGCGAACGGCATCTTCTAAAATGCCAAGCCTGCCTTTGTATTTCGTCATCACCGATGCAGCCTCATCAACGGGCAAGAATTTAAACGGTTTGATATGAAGCAATGTCAGCCCAACTGGCACACCGTTTTTCACCTCTGGCACAATGATAATCGCCCTTCCATCAGAACGGCTTTCGGTGATTAGAACTTTTTGCTCAGTGGTAACACGATGTTTGGTGCCAAGCAACTCAGGGTTGCTCTCAACACGGGATTCAATTTGTGTAGCCTCACCGCTCTTATCAAGCACCGAAAGATTGTCGCCCTGAATTAGATAGCGAATAAATCCCCTGATTTCTTCAACAACTGGGTCAAGGGCAGCTAGAGTTTTCAAGCTCTCATAGCTGAGTTGGTCTTTTGGCACGCCAGCCCCAAACACATTTTCTACCAGTTTGGAATCTAAATATGTTTCATCGGTTCTAGAAATTCCAACTGTAACTGTCTTTGCTTGGTGGCGAATGGCATCAATGGGGCGAGTTAGCTCATCAATGGCAGTAGACAGTTCGGTAGTTAAATCGTCAATAACTTGAGTGGGGGTTCCAGTTTTGCCAAAATCTAGTTGATAGGTTTCAAGCTCAGCTCGGCCAGTGACATATCTATAGAGGGTTGAAAGGCGATTGGCGGTTGAGGCTTGGAGGTGCCCGTTATATTCTCCCTTCCTGAGATTTTGTTCAAACATTTCGGCTTGTGCGGTGACTCTTTCATCAGTAAGCAACTCTTCAATTTGAAAATCTGGCTGGGCAAGGGATTCTAAAATGATTGAGCGAGTTTTTCTAAGTGAGGCTGCTCCCTCGTCAATAGCAAGGGCTGCTTCATAACTAAACAAATGCCCTGCCAATGCAGAAAGGATGAATGCCACTCTGTGGTCAATGTCGTCAAGCACGATAACATCTCTGCCTGAAAGGGCACCTGCTGTAGTAGCATTCGTGAAAATAATAGGGGCAGCTCGGTGGGCACAATAAATCGCAACTTCGGCCACCATATCTTGGGCGATTGAACCTGAAAGTGAGGAAGCACAAACTAAAATCAGTGGCTCAGCTGAGAGGTCAATGTGTTTTTTGTCTTCAATGGAATCGTGAGATATTGATTTGTAGCAAAGCTCAGATAATTTAATGCGCACCTCTTGTGCTGAAATGCGATCGCGACCGCTTCCAACCACTGCCCACCAACGACGGCTGGGGGCTAGACGGTTTGCCATTTCTGCGATTTCTTCTCGTTTTGCTAGAAGCGACTCCATCGCCTTTGGCAAATCCACCAACCCCTTGAGGAGAGCTTGGCGGTCGGCTGGGTCATGCGGCACGTTGAGCAAATCTGCGATATGGCACCCCAGCAAAATTCCCGCCACAGCCTGAGAGTAAAACGCTTTGGTTGATGCCACGCTCATTTCAATATCTCTTCCATCAGAGGTGTAGAAAACGCCATCAGACCGCTTCACCAAATCGCTGTTCCTGCGATTTACAACACAAAGTGCAACAGCGCCTTTTTCGCGCACCAGCTCAACCGTTCGGTTGGTATCTGCCGTAGTTCCAGACTGGCTGATAACTATCACTAGGGAATCTGACATATCTGTAGTTTTGTTTTGTGCTTTGTCTCCAACCACTAAACTGCTTAGTTCGCTGGCAAGTAGAGGTTCCACTGAAATGGGCAAACCAGAATTAACAATCTGGCTTTTGATGGAATCTGCCACTGCCCTAGCTGCTACGGCAGCTGTTCCTTGCCCTGTCACAAAAATACGGCGGAGGTCAGAAGACGTAAGGCGTTCTGTTACCGTTTGCCCTAAATTGAAATCTTTTGCCAGTTGAATGTCGGGCTTAGATTTGGATTTGGATTTAGTGGTGGATTTAATCAGCCTGCCATCTAAGGTTTTGAGGATTGAATCTGGAGCCTCATAAATTTCTTTCACAAAGAAATGTGGATGCTCACCTCTATGAATATCTTTGGTAGAAATTTCACGGGTGGTCAAATCAGAGGCTCTAACTTCTAAGCTGGTTTCCGTTCCGCTTGTTTTCTTCTTGCCCTTGCTTGCCCGCTTAATTCCCTTTAGGCTTCCAGCATATTCAGCGCTCAAGTGAACGCATTCATTTTCTAGTTGAATATATGTGTCTGCCATGGCTACCAATCCATAAGGCTCACTTGCCACAATATAGGCACCATCTGCCAGCCCTACATAAAGCGCTTGACCACTGCCTGATAGCGACAGTGAAATTAGGTTTGGGGTTTTTGTAGATGTTGCTGCTATTGCCACTGACCCTTCAAGCTGGGTTGCCATCTTTTCAAATGCATCCTCAAATGGATTGCTAGAAATTTTTTGTGAATTCTCGCTCGCACTATTTTCTGGATTTTTTGGCGGGTTGTCTTTGGCGCCTTCTTTGATGTTTAGGTTTTTCAATGTGAGGGCAGGCACGACCCGTGAATCAGTAGTGACATCTTGTGGAAAAGCAAAATCGCTTGCTGAAACTAGCTGTTTATAGTTATCGATTTGCCCGTTCACAACTGCTGTGATTTGTTCGGCGCTATCTTCATATATTTGAGGATGAGCATTCGCCTCTGAAATCAACCCCACGCTGGCCCAGCGAGTATGTGCCAGAACTGTAGTTTGAAAATCGCTCGCCCCAGACAATGTGGCAGAAAGCTCAACATCAAAAAGAATTTTCTTTTTTAGCTGGGCAGTGTTGTATCCCAACTCGCCAATTTCATAAGCCACCTTATATATATATGACTTGGGCTCTGTCAAACTTCCGCCATATAAAAGAATTTGAATGCCAGCTGAATCTCTGCCTCTAACTTCTAGCTTGTCAATTCCATCTAGGGCTATCTGGACTGCCGACAAAGCGCTAATGGCAGAATCAGAAATTTCAGCCATAGATGATTGGCTAGTTAATTGATTGTTAGTTGATTGGCTGCTGCTTGGTTGATTTTTAGTTGGCTGGTTTTTAGTTAATTGTGTCGCCAGCTCTACAATAGCTTCTATAAATTTGAGGCGGTCCCACTTGATTGAAAAGATTAAATCTTGGAGCAGGCGGAACTCCACACTTGAATCAACTCCTTTTTTTTCTGAGCTTTCTTTATCTGCCGTTATTTTTTGAGTGGCAAGTTCTCTTCGCCGTGCTTGGTGGGCTTCCTCTAGCTCCACTTCTATGTGAGAAATAATTTCAACCGCTCTACCCAATAGCTCAGGTGAAATTACCATAGCGTGAACGCCTTTTTTCAACACATGGTTTAGATTTTCGGCTGACAGCACAGCTTCTTCTAAATTGAAATCTTGATTTGAGAAACTATCTGCCAATTGGATAAGTGCCTCTTCAATGTCGCCAGAGCTAGAGTTTTCTGACTTATTGTAGGGACCGTTTAAAACAGCGACAATTCCGCACATAGCAACAATTCTAAACGCAATTTATCGCAATGTATTTCAACTTATTTTTCAATTTGCTTCCCTCGTTTTTCAGCTTGCTTTCGAAATAGGGTTTGTGGCAGTTTAGGGTAGTTTATTACAGCTTATAGTAGCTAAGGTAGGGTTCGTATTAGAAAGCATTTCTTCGCCCTGCGGTAGTTTATTACAGCTTATGGTAGCTAAGGTAG
>JAHRAM010000069.1 GCA_020027305.1 Acidimicrobiia bacterium
TTAAAATAGCAAAAACTTACCAATTGGTAAAAAACTTACCAATTGGTAAGTAAAATTAATTTTGCTAGACTAAAAACTGGATGGTAAAAACATCAATAGCGAAACCATTCATTGTTGGAGCAACACTAATGAAATGCTGATAGAGAGCAAAAACTTGGAATCAATGAACGAAAAAAAGTCTAAAAACACCGATAGTCAGAACCCTAAAAAAGCAAGTGGCACAAGAAAAGAAAATGCTCCAAAAAACAAAGTGACTCTAAAAAACAAAACGGCCTCAAAAAACAAGATGACTTCAAAAAACAAGGCAACTTTAAAAACTTCGCAAGCCTCACTAAAACAAAGCGAAATAAGAAAGACGCTTTCCAAGAAAACCATTGCCATCACGGGAGCCACTGGATTCCTCGGCACTGCCCTAGTTGAAAAACTGCTTCGCTCGGTTCCTGATTGTTCATTGCTCCTGCTGGTGAGACCAGGCAAGCGAGGGGCAGCTCGCCGAATTGAAACTGAGATCTTCAACAACGATGCTTTTAGCAGATTAAAGCTCATGCATAAAAGTGAAATCACTTCCCAAATCCCATTTCAGAAAATCTTAGAAACGCGAGTAACTGCGTTAGCTGCCGACATCACAAAAGACGACTTGGGAATGACACCTGCCGACTTGAAGCTCTTAGCAACGGCTGACATTTTTATCCATTCTGCCGCAGCTGTAAGTTTCACCAGCACTTTAGATGACGCCATTGAGACCAACTTGCTAGGCCCAGTTCGCATTCTTGAAACACTCAAGCAGCTCAAAGAAAAGCATCGCAAGTTTAACCCACACTTAATCGCGATTTCGACCGCCTATGTGGCAGGAAGTAAAAAGGGGCTGGTGCCAGAAAAGCTGCTTCAAGATTTAAACACCAACATAGCCGACATCGACATTGACGCTGAAATTGAATTTTCTCGGCGAGCAAAGGCATCCACCGAAGATAAGAGTCGGAGCAACGAAATATTGTCTGAACTTGAACAAAAGGCAAAGCGCGACTTGGGCGGAGCTGCTGGCACCACTGCCCTTTCAAAACGCAAAGAGCAAATGCGCCGCACTTGGGTGAAAGACAAATTGGTTGAGATGGGGCGCTCGCGGGCAGCCTCGCTGGGGTTCCCAGATATTTATGGGCTGACAAAAGCAATGGCTGAAACCAAGATGTGTGAGATGCGAGGCGACATTCCTCTAAGCATTGTTCGCCCTTCCATTATTGAATCTGCACTAGCCGAGCCATTTTCTGGATGGATTCGCGGGTTTAGAATGGCTGAACCAATTATCATTTCTTATGCGCGTGGGCTGTTAAAAGATTTTCCCGCAAAGCCCGATGGTGTTTTAGATGTCATCCCCGTTGACCTAGTGGTGGCTGCAATATGTGCGGTGGCTGCGGTTGGTCAAAATGGTGATGTTGCTAACGAGCAGAAAGAAGGGAAGGGAAATGCAGCTGAGGCAGAAACTTCCACAAAGCCTGAGGTTGTAAATGTGGCGTCAGGCTCACTCAACCCATTTTTGTTTCGCGACCTACATAATTGGTGTCACGACTGGTTCACTCTTCATCCTGTTTATGATGAAAATGATATTCCGATAGCGGTTTCTAAGTGGTCATATCCAAGTCGGAACAAAGTGGCACAGCAGCTGAAGCGAACCAAGCGAGCACTATCGTTTGCCGATAGTGTCGTTCGCAAGCTCCCAATTAGGGGCGCTCAGGCTGAAGCGGTGGCGGGGCTAGAAGAAAATCTCAACAAGCTCTCTCGAGTGGAGGGCTACCTCGAGCAATATGGAAAATACCTAGAGTGCCAAGCGATTTTTGGCACTGCGAAACTTGTAGCGATGTCTGATTCGCTGCCAACTGCCGACCAAAAAGAGTTTGCCTTTGACCCACGCGTGATTGATTGGCACACCTACTTGACTGAAATCCACCTTCCTTCCGTGTTGATTCAAGGGCGTGTGAAGACAAAGCCAACCCAGAAAATTTTCGCACCAAATCTCGCACCAAACCCCATACAAAACCGGGAGGAAAATTCCCCCAACGAAGACTCCGCAGGCGCACACCTTCCCTCATCCACACAAACAAATTCTAGGGCGGCAAATTTAGAGCCAACAGATTCGCCCCTGTCAAAATCACGCCGAACTAAATCAGAACGTCTGCGAAAAGCAGTGTTGGCACCAGAGCGCACGATGGCAGTGTTTGATTTGGAGAACACGATGATTGCCTCAAATGTTGTGTCTGCTTGGGGGTGGCTTTCAACCCGCCACCTGTCTGGCATTCAGCGATTTAAGCTAGTGGCAGGCGCCTTGCTGGAAGCTCCCCGCCTGCTCGCAATGGATGGCGCCAGCCGAGAAGACTTTCTAGTCAATTTCTATAGGCGCTATAAGGGGGCGAGGGCTGATGAGATGGAGGCGAACTCACAGGAAATGTTTTCTGAGTTGTTGCTGGCGAAATCTTTTCCTGCTGCCATTGCCCGAATTAGAAAACATCGTAGCCTTGGGCACACCACCATTCTTATAACTGGCACGCTTGATTTTGTGGTTGAGCCATTTCGCCCATTGTTTGATGAGATTATTTGCGCTGAGCTTCAGCAGAAAAATGGAAAATATACTGGCACCTTGAAGAGCCAAAACCCTACTGGTGAACTTCGTGCCGAAATGCTTCGGGAATATGGCGCCGCCAATGGGCTGTCGCTCAATGATGCTGTGGTTTATGCCGATGCCGTGAGCGACCTTCCACTTTTGGAAGCAGTCGGATTCCCCGTAGCCGTCAACCCAGAGGTGAAGTTGGCAAGTATTGCTCGGCGGCGTGGCTGGCTGATTGAGAATTTTGCTAAAGCCGATGAATATGGTGTCAAGCTACTTCCAACCGCACGGTTTGTGAAGGAACGCCCGCTTTCAGTTGCCAGCAGGAAAAGATGAGTGAGCAAAATGCCTGACGAAAAAACCCGCCAAACCCGACCGGGCTTCGTTTTAGAAGTTGACCGCTCTACCCCACCCATCCTCTTTCATCACGGCGAAGATTTTCGGATGGTAAAACTTCCCGCTGGGCGCT
>JAHRAM010000077.1 GCA_020027305.1 Acidimicrobiia bacterium
TTTATAAATCAATTTATAAATCAATTTGTTAAGTCAATTTGTTAAGTCAATTTATAAGTCAATTTGTGAACCAATTAATAAAGAGACTTTATAGATATTTTTCCCTGAAAAAGTTCATATTTCCTTAATAGAATTCTAGACTTGATTTTATGCTTAAAATTCCATCTGAGATAAGAGACCAAATGATACAGCACGCAAACGATGGGCTTCCCAATGAAGCCTGCGGCCTGTTTGTAGGAGAAAGACTTACGGGCAAAAATCTTGCTAGTGAGGCAGAGCACAAAAATAATGAAGGGGATGATGGAGAAGAAGTCGCAGCAAAAAATGAAACGGAAGGCGAGGCGACAATAATATCCCAAATATCCCAAACATCCCAAGCAACCCAGGTCACCCAATTCTTTCCGATGGAAAATGCTGCCCAGTCAGTCGAGCTTTATACATTTGACCCTGCAGAACATATGAAAGTCGAAAAGCTGGCTGATGAATCTGGTGTGAGCATTGTTGGTGTCATGCATTCACACACATACACTGCTGCCTATCCATCTCCAACCGATGTGGAAGATGCCACCAACTTTGACCCCTTTGGCGGATGGCACTACATCATCGTTAGCCTTCAACATGAAACCCCCGAACTCCGTAGCTTTAGAATCATTGACTCAGTCATCACCGAAGAAGCGGTTCAGTTTGTTTGAATCAAAATTTGTTTAAACCAACATGCCAGCCGACAAAAGTTTTGGGAACAATGCGGATGAAAGTGCGCTCGCGAAAAATTCAACCGCAAGAAATGTAACTGCAGAAAATGTGGGCGAAAGTTCTGCTGCAAAAAAGGTAGCTATAGAAACGGCGGGCAAAAACACAACCGTAGGAAACACCCCAGTGGTTGACATTTCCCAGCTGTCGCCAAACCCGAACGTCAAGTTCAAACTCAAATTAGAAGAATACAACCCAACTGGATCAATCAAAGATCGCATCGCCAAAGGCATGATTGAAGATGCCGAACAAAATGGGCGCCTAAAAACAAATAGCACAATCCTTGAGCCATCTTCTGGAAACACGGGCATTGCGTTGGCATCTATATGTAGGGCAAAAGGCTATAATCTCAAGGTTGTAATTCCTGAAAATGTTTCAGTCGAGCGCATTCAAATCCTCAACGCCTTTGGGGCAGAAATCATTTTCTCACCGAGCGAAGAAGGCTCAAATGGGGCAGTGCGAAAAGCTGAGGGCATTGCGGCAGAAAATCCCGAATGGGTCTACCTATGCCAGTATGAAAATAACGCCAACCCCAAAACGCACTACCAAACAACTGGCCCAGAAATTTATTCTGCCTGCCCTGAGATGACACACTTCATAGCGGGGCTGGGAACCACTGGAACGCTTATGGGCGTGGGCAAATATTTGAAAGAACAAAATACAGATATTCAAATCATCGCCATTGAGCCACCCACTGGTGAAACGGTGGAAGGGCTGCGCAGTCTAGATGATGGCTATGTGCCGCCAATATTTGAAAAGTGGTCAGGCGATAAGTTGCTTAACGGAAGGCGGATAGTTCGCCCTAAGGAATCAATTCTTGCCACCCGCGAGCTGGCTAAACAGGCAGGGCTGCTGGTCGGCATTTCAACTGGCGCTGCACTTGCTGGGGCGATACTTGAAGCCGAGCGATTAGATGGCGCTGGCGAAATTGTTATTATCTCAGCAGACGGAGGCTGGAAATATCTTTCTACTGGAGCATGGACAGACCCAGTGGATGAAGTTGTAGAGCGCGCTAAAAAGATTATTTACTTCTAGCGCGCTACTAACAATTTCTTAATTACAAAAGTGGTGGGGAAATAACTTGAATGCGATTGGTGAGTCCAACGCCATATTTGGTAGCGTCACTTATTCTGCCGTTAAGTCCATTTGCATGCTGAATGTATTCAGCAAGGGATTGCTGGTAGGTTACTCCCACATGGGTAAAGTCAATATCACCCAGCGGGTAGCAGTCGCCCCCATTTGCCAAAAAGTCTGTAATCACAAGTGTGACTTTAGCGTCAGGTGTGCTTACTTGCCCTTGGCTAACAACGGTGGTTCCGTTGTTCAATCTAAGTTCGCGCACGCGCTCTCCAGCATCGCTCACGACACAATCGTTATCTCTATCAATCCCACGTTTGGGTCTGCCCAAATCGTAGGTGATAGACATTCCAGCAACTTGAGCGAATCCGCCAGCGGCACTAGGTGCGCCTTCAATAGTAGTTTCCATTAGGTCTTTCAATTGTTGATGGGTTAATTCCATAATCACTAAGCGGTTGCCGAATGGGGCGATATCAAATGTATCGCTAGCAGTTATTTGCCCAGATTGAATAATTGAATCATTTCTAATGCCACCACCGTTGGTAACAGCAACATCTGGAATAGCAAACCCAGCTTGGTTGGCACGTTGTTGCGATGACCAAATGAAGGCATCAGCCAAAAGGCTTCCAACATTTGTTTGCTTGGTGCGAACGCTAGAGCGGCGGCCGTCAAGGTCAAAAGAGCTTGTTCCCAAGATGGTGGTGTCTAGGGAGGCAACCCCAGCACTTATTGGGTCTTCAATCTGCGACTTTGTATTGTCGTCAACTTCGCCATCAACAGCTATACCCATTGCTTCGCCATTCCAGCTTTGAGCGATTCCGCTATCGTCAAAGGTGACGTTCAGTCTGCCTAAGCAACGGTATCCGCCAGGGCCAGTTACAACTAGCACATCATTGTCGTCGGCGTCTTTAACAACGATGGGATACACATCAGATTCTGGTTCTTCATCAGTTCCCGCAAGGCAGGTGTCGCCAGGGTTCCTAACCAGCTCATCGCCACCACCAGCGATGACAACATCCACATTTTTCAGCCGAGCAGTCAAAGCCTTTTCTTCATCAATGCCTTGAAGGTGGCTAACCACGATGATTATGTCAACGCCATCTGCAGTCAGAGCGTCAGCCTCACGTTGAATAGCCTCAAATACATTTCCAATTACAGCACGTCGTGGGGTGGAGATGGAAGGTAGCGACTCGGTGATTGCACCGATTACGCCGATTTTTCTACCATCTTTTGTGAACTCAACGCTTCCAGCAAGACGTCCTTCATCCTGAAGTGCTTTTAACACTGGCTCATTTGAAACGTCAGTGTTGGCAGAAAGGAACGGAATAGCTGGGTCAAAACTACTTATAAAACGGGCAGTCACATCTGGCCCGAAGTCAAAGTCGTGGTTTCCTAGTGCCATTGCGTCATATAGACCACTCAGTGCCAATGCGTCATAAAATGGGCCATCTGGGTTGTCTAGGCTGATGCTCAGCTCTTTTGATGCCAAGAAGTTATCGCCTGATGTCAGGGTTATAACTCCATTACTTTCGTTGATGGCGTCTTCTTTGACATTCTGCAGGGCAGTCACAAATCGCGCAATGCCAGGGAACCCGCGGTCAGCGTTTGGCAACAACTTTGACTCTCCATCATTGTTATGGAGGATTGTCAACGTATAAGTTGTCGGCGCAGGCGTAGTTGTGGTAGTTGCCCTAGTAGTTGTAGACGTTGTCGGAGCAGCTGTAGTTTCAGGCGCAACAGTGGTTGTAGTGCTGGAATCATCTGAGTGATTACAGGCAGCAGCCACCAATCCTAGCCCTAAAACGAGCGCAAATATTGTAAAGAATGATTTTTTCATTTTCCCTTTCTCTTTCCTTTTGGTAGTTGTTTGTTTGTTTATTTGTGTGTTGTTAATTTGGTTGTTTTTTGTGTTTGGTAGTCCGTTGATTTATTTTGTTCTATATATAGCTCAGCTTATATTCACGCTAAGACATTTTTTTGTTTTTATTTATTGTTTGTCTATGGTGTGTTTAGATTTTGAATTCTTTAATATAAGTTTTTGGCATTGGTTTTAAACGAATACAAAAATTATCTTAGCCTAATCTAAAATTTCAGCTGAAATAGGTTTGGGTGGCAAATATGCAAACATAAACATATATATATAAATGTAAAAAACAAGCCCAATTTATCTTTCCGCCATAATCTCGGCAGAAAAAATGTAAAATTTTCTAAAGAAGGAAAAAGGCATAATCTATGACATATATAAAGGTAATCGTTTTGGGTTGCTCTGGCACATATCCTGAATCTGGTGGAGCATGCTCTGGTTATCTAATTGACACAGGCGAAACTAATGTCTGGCTAGAAGCTGGGCCTGGCACTCTGCCCAACTTTTTACTCCACCAGCAGATTGAAAATCTGGATGCTCTGGTGATTTCCCACGAACACATTGACCATTGGCTGGAACTGCCAGTTATATATAACGCACTTAAATATGGGCTGAATGTGAGTGTGGGGCGTGAGGGCGGAAATGCTAAAAAATCCTCGCCCGACCCTTTGCCCGTGTATGGAACGGCAGGAACGTTGGGCGCTCTGGAAAGCCTCATGCAGAAATCGCTTTTTCCTGTGATTGATTTTCGGGTGGTGGCTGATGGCGATGAAGTGGAAATCGGAAACCAGTCGTGGCGATTTTGCCAGACCGACCACTCGGTTGAAACTTTAGCCTCTCGTGTTAGTGTGAAAACAGATGCTGGGAGCGTGAAAACAGATGGTGTTAGTGTGAAAACAGATGGTGTTAGTGTGAAAACAGATGCTGGCTTAAACAATGGCAATGGATCGAGTGATGAAATAGATGAAGTAAGTGAAATAAGTGTCGCATATTCTGCTGACACTGGCGTGGATTGGAATCCCGAATCTGTGACCGATGGGGCAGACCTGTTTTTGTGTGAGGCAACATTTGCCAGTAGCGCTAATTCCGCTTTTAATTTTAATAATTCCTCCACCACTAATGGACTTTCTTCTGGTAGCCAGCATCTCACAGCTAGACAAGCAGGTGAGTTAGCAAAGCGGGGGGGAGCCAAGCGGTTGGTTCTCACACATCGCAGACCTAATACGAATGGCAGTGAGGTTGGTGGTGGAACTGGAACTGGAACTGCTGGCGGAAATGAAGACGGCAGTGAATTAGAGGATGCCAGTGAAATTGAAAATAGCAGTGAAATTGAAGACGTTAATGAAGTAAAAAGCGAAGATACATATTTTAAGGAAGCATCTGAGGCTTTTGGTAGCCCAGTTGAGTTAGCTGAAGTGAATGCTGTCTACAATATTGTAAGCACAATGTCATAAACAACTCAAACAATCAAGGCACCATTTAAAACATCGTTTAAGATTTTTTAGTCCAATTAATTAATCGTCAACTCAATAACTTGCAAGCAAACAACTCAATTAACTAGCAAAATGACTAACTGATAAACAAATCAATAAATTAACAGACCAACAAGCAAACAACTCAACCAACAAGTAAACTGACTAACTGATAAACAAATCAATAAATCAACAAACTAACAAGCAAACTGATTAACTAACTAGCAAACAAATCAAACAATCAAGTTACTATTCAAACCCGCCCAAAGAGTAAATATCTAAATCCCCAAAAAGCACTGAACTCGCAAAAAGAATGAACTCTCAAAAGTACTGAACCCGCAAAAAGAATGAACACCCCATCAAACCAACAATCTACCCATCCCAATAACAGACATGATGGCAGGTCGCCCGCCGACCTCCGCCCGATTTCGTTTGAGCGCGATTTCACACAGATGGCGCCTGGCTCAGTGCTTGTTTCATTTGGCAAGACCCGAGTTTTGTGTACCGCATCGGTTGAAGATGATATTCCTCGCTGGCTTCGCGACCAGCAACAAGGATGGGTGACTGCAGAATATAGCCTCTTGCCTGGCTCAAGCCCAACCCGAGTCAGGCGAGAGGCAGATGCCGGCAGGTTCACTGGGCGCACGATGGAAATCCAGCGCCTGATTTCCCGCTCGCTCCGTGCCGTTGTTGACCTGCCCGCGCTAGGGGAGCGAAAGGTTACTCTTGATTGCGATGTGCTTCAGGCAGATGGTGGAACCAGAACCGCTGCCATATCTGGAGCCTATGTTGCCCTTCACGATGCTTTTGAGAGGCTGAAGCTAGAGCGGAAACTCAAGGCAAACCCAATCACCTCAGAGGTCGCGGCGGTTTCAGTGGGGATGGTTTCACTCAACATTAACAACACGTCCAAAAACACCCCACTGCTAGACCTTGACTACCATGAAGATTCTCGTGCCGAAGTTGATATGAACGTGGTGATGAACGGCGAAGGAAATTTCCTAGAAGTTCAAGGCACAGCTGAGGGGCAGGCTTTTTCGGCGAGCGAGCTAAATGATATGTTAGAGCTTGCCAGAGGTGGAATCCAACAAATCATTTCTGCCCAAAAGGAGCTAACTTCAACCCCGCTCCCCAAACGCGATTAGCGGAACTGGCGGAACGAACAAAATCAGCAAAACTAGCAGAATGCCAAAAGTAATATCTGCCACAGCCAACCCCGATAAGCTCCGTGAGATTTCTGCGATATTCAAATCCCTTTGGGGCGAGCCAGTGGAAATCATTGCCCGCCCACGCGAGCTGCCAGAAACCATTGAAGACGGCGAGACCCTAGAAGAAAACGCCCGCCTCAAGGCAAAAGATGTTTTTGATTCTATATCTGGTGGCGAGCTAGATACCCTTGATGAGCCAACTTTCATAATCGCTGACGACACGGGGCTATCAGTGGATGCCCTCAATGGAGCGCCAGGCGTTCGCTCCGCTAGGTTCGCTGGCGAAAATGCCACCTACGCCGACAATGTGGCAAAACTGCTTGCCGAGCTTGGCGATGAAGTGAACCGAGCAGCACACTTTTCAACTGTCATCGTGGCGCTATTTTTAGATGGGCTAGAACTGGTGACTGGCGGAAGCATTGAAGGAAAAATCCTGACCGAGCCACGAGGCAATGGGGGGTTCGGTTACGACTGCATTTTTGAGCCAACCGAGGGAGGCGGAAAAACATTTGCCGAAATGACGGCGGCAGAAAAAGATAACTTGAGCCACCGAGCCCGTGCCATTAATTCCTTGCGCGAAATTTTAGAGCAGTTCAAAGACTGAGATTGGGATGGCGGGCTGAAACATTTCGGCGCAGTGTATAGTAATTGGCAGCGCATAGCGATTAGTAACGCATAGCGATTAGCGCAGCATAGCAATTAGTAACGCATAGCGATTAGCAGTCGATGTGTGAGGCAATAGTGGCTGGTGCGTCAGGTGGGACTTGAACCCACACGAGCTAAAAGCTCACAGGGACCTAAACCCTGCGCGTCTGCCAAATTCCGCCACTGACGCTGGCTCGCATTTTTTGCCACTGCCTCTATTTATATTTATATTTATGTAAATATAAATTAACTCTCATTCCAAAATGAGACTACATGGCCAAAGTGCGACTTATAAGGCACATATTTAACTCTATTAAATTTTTTGCTATCCCAGTGGAAACTTTTTTATAGCAATCTTGTATGAAGGAATTTTTTAGATAGTTTTGACTTGGAAAAATTATTATTTCGATTCAAAAAATCCCGATAACCTTAACAATAATTATTGTTATAATAATTACTATTATAATAATTATTATAATAATAATTATTATTAACGTTAGCCCTTGGTTGTTTAGCTGGTTATTTCAATAGCTGCTTCACTAGTGGTTTTACTAGTTATTTCAATAGTTACTTCACCAGTCGTTTCACTAGCTATTTCGCCACTTATTTCACTAGTTACTTCACCAGTCTTTTCAATAGTTACTTCGCCACTTATTTCACTAGTTACTTCACCAGTTATTTCAATAGTTACTTCGCCAGCCGTTTCACTTTCTGCCCACCCTTTGATATTTATTTGAGCTTGACTCAAACCACCTACAATCAAGAAATTGACATCAGGTAAAATTGAATTAAAATCTGTAGGGTAGAGTGTTTGGGTAAGAATATTTGCTTAGATGAAAAAGATACAATCAAGCGAAAATGCTTGGTTTAATGAAAATGAATGATTTATTAAAAATGGATGATCGAGAGTTGAATTGTCATATTCTTTTAGATTGAGTTTTTTATATTATGGCCTTTGAGATTTTGAAAATAGTGTTGGCTGTCTTGGGCGGTCTAGCACTTGTTTATATAGGGCTTAGGGTGCTACGATTTGTAGGGCAGAAACCACCCGACCCTCCGCCCCCAGGCAGCCTTAGAAAAGTAAAACTAAAATATCTTTGCACTATATGTTCAACCGAGCTAGAAGTAAAGATGGCTCCAGTGGAAGACCCTGACCCCCCCAAGCATTGTGGCGAAGAGATGAACCTACAGGCGCCGATTGACGACTAGATTGTTGGTGGGAAAATTTCGCTTTTAGAGCAATCAATTGTTTTAATATATGGAACGTCTAAAAGATTGCGGGTAAAGATAACGTCTAAAAGATTACTGCGTAAAGATTATGGCGTAAAGATTACTGCGTAAAGATTGGATCTAAAAGATAGTAGCGTAAAGATTACATCTAAAAGATTACTGCGTAAAGATAGCAGAATTCAAAATGCCAGTAGTAAACAATAAATTGTGATTAATAGCCTGCTTGATAAAAATTCTAAAATAAGCATAAAGTATTATATTCACTGATGAGCCATATTTATTGTAGCCACCATATTAACCAACAAGCCACATTCACAAATAAACAAGAAACCATCCAACAACAAACTATCTAACAAGAAATTCACCCAGCAACATATCACCCAGCGATAACTCATCCCCTAATAATTGGCCTAACAACACACCACCCAACAACACACCACCCAACAACAAACCGCCTAACAACAAACCATCCAGCAACACACCACCTAACAACATGCCATCCAGCGATAACTCATCCACTGAAAACCAAGCCACAATAGCTGACATATATGATGAGCAGCGGGTGTTTCCGCCTCCGCCTGCCTCTGCTGGATTTTCCCCTGCCGACCGAGCGCTCTATGAAAAAGCCGACACCGATTTTGAAACATTCTGGGCGACCCAAGCAAGAGAGCTACTATCGTGGAATACCGACTTCACGAAAACGCTAGAGTGGGAACTTCCATTTGCCAAGTGGTTTTCAGACGGCACGCTCAATGTTTCTTACAACTGCCTTGACCGACATGTGAAAGCAGGGCTGGGCGACAGGGTGGCATATTTTTTTGAGGGCGAGCCGGGCGACACACAGACCATAACTTATGCCGAGTTGCTTGCCAAGGTTGAGCGATTTGCTAATGTCTTGAAAGCAGAGGGGCTAGTGGCAGGCGACCGAGTGGCTATATATATGCCAATGATTCCTGAGTTGCCAGTGGCGATGTTGGCGTGTGCCAGAATCGGCGTGGCGCACTCTGTGATATTTGGTGGATTTTCACCAGACGCCATAATGACCCGCTGTGAAGACGCCGAGGCAAAGGTGTTGATAACCGCAGATGCTGGTTGGCGGCGAGGGCAGGTTTCCCCCCTTAAGCCCAAAGTTGATGAGGCGCTGGCAGCGGGAGCCAAATCGGTGAAAACCGTGTTTGTGGTGAACCGCTGCGATTCAGAAGTGGCGATGGTGGAAGGAAGGGATATCTGGTGGCACGATGCCATAGCGGCAGTTGAAGAAGCAGGCAATACAAAATGTTCGCCCGAGCCGATGTCTGCTGAGCAATTGCTATTTCTGCTCTACACCTCTGGCACGACCGCCAAGCCAAAAGGCATAATGCATACCACGGCAGGCTACCTAACACAAGTTGCCCTCACACACAAGGTGGCTTTTGACCTCCGCCCTGAAACAGATGTTTATTGGTGCGCAGCAGATATAGGCTGGGTAACAGGACATAGCTACATCGTTTATGGGCCGCTTGCCAACGGAGCCACATCCATTCTCTATGAAGGAACCCCAGATACGCCCAGACAAGAATTGAGACAAGAATTAAGGGAGGGGTTGCGGGCAACTCCAAATCCTTCAAACTCACCAGGCCTAGATTCCGAAATCACAAACCCTGCCGAATGGAAAAAAGATCGTTGGTGGGATATCGTCTCACGTTACAAAGTCACGCAGTTATATGCTGCCCCGACCGCCATCCGCACATTTATGAAGTGGGGGGCAGACCTGCCAAAAGCACACGACCTTTCATCGCTAAGGGTTATCGGAAGTGTGGGCGAGCCAATCAACCCAGAGGCATGGATGTGGTACCACGAACACATCGGCAACAAAAAATGCCCCATAATAGACACGTGGTGGCAAACCGAAACAGGCGCAATGATGATAACCCCGCTACCAGGCGTGACCACTACAAAACCTGGTTCTGCCTGTGGCACTATACCTGGCATCTTTGCTGAGGTGGTTGATGAGGCAGGCAAAAAAGTTGAGCAGGGCGGAGGCTATTTGACAATCACTCATCCGTGGCCGTCAATGCTTCGTGGCATTTGGGGTGACCCCGAACGATACAAAGAAACCTATTGGTCGCGTTTTGCGGGGCGGTATTTCGCGGGCGATGGAGCAAAGATTGATGGCGATGGATACCTCTGGCTTTTGGGGCGAGTTGATGATGTGATGAATATTTCGGGGCATCGGATTTCTACCACCGAAGTTGAGTCGGCATTAGTAGACCATGAAGCAGTTGCTGAAGCAGCAGTGGTGGGGGCAAAAGACGATGTGACCGGCCAAGCCATAATCGGCTATGTCATTTTGCGAGAAGGGTTTGAGGCACTAGCTAGTGATGAAAAAGCAACCGCCGAACTAGGAAACGACATTCGCACAAAAGTGGCACAAAAGCTAGGCGCCATTGCCCGACCAAAAGCTGTGGTAATAGTTCCCGACCTGCCAAAAACAAGGAGCGGAAAGATAATGAGGCGCCTACTAAAAGATGTCGTTGAAGGGCGTGAGCTGGGCGACACCACAACCCTTGCCGATTCAGCAGTGGTCGCTGAAATCCAATCTAAAAAAGCCACCTCTAGTGATGATGACTAATGATAACGATGACTAATCTAGTGGAGATTTCAAAATAGGGGGGCAGATTGGAAATTGCAACACCTAAACCTAATGAGCAACCTAAAGCCAGCGGGCAATACGGCAGTTGGACGTTTAATCCTAAAAGCCAGAATTTCGGCCATTTAAATTCTGCTGGCAC
>JAHRAM010000082.1 GCA_020027305.1 Acidimicrobiia bacterium
ATCTCAGCAATATCACTTATATTTTGTTTGCCTCTTGTGCTTTCTTGAATTTTAATTAACTACCCTTCCCTTTAATCTTGCTAGCAAATCGCAACAAAAAATGGTTATTGAAGGAAAAAATTTATTATTGAGAGGCTCGTTGCCCTAGTTCTTTAAGAATTGCTTGGCATTCTGTCCAAGCCTCTTCAAGAATTTTAGCAACTGGTTGGATTTTATTGATGCGCCCTGCAACTTGTCCAGAAAATGGAAAGCCAGCTTCCATATCACCCTCAAAATAAAGCTCTAAGACTTTTTCAATTCCTGGGAACTGAGCTGTTCCACCTTTTTCTTGTTCAACTGTATTTTCAGTTTTTAATACTCTAAAACCTGGACGCCCCACACGATTCAAAATTAATGTATCAGTTTCTTGAGCATCACATATTGCTTGCTTCCAATTATCATGAACGGGTGACTCTTTAGAAGACAACATGCTAGTTCCCATCTGCACGCCTTCAGCACCAAGTGCTATGGCAGCAGCCATTGAACGTCCATCAGATACTCCACCAGCAACAACTACAGGAACTTCAACAGCACTTGCAATGAGAGGTGTCAAAACAATTGAAGATGCCCCATCGGGGTTCTTGAATCCACCACCCTCAACACCTTCTACTACCAATCCATCAACTCCTGCAGCTACAGCTTTTAGTGCGGCCCTAAGAGTTGGAACCACATGAAATACGATTATGCCAACCTCTTTCAAACTGGAAGTTAAAACAGAAGGGTCTCCTGCAGAAGTCGTCACAAATTCCACCCCTTGCTTGTGCACAAATTCAACAATCTCTACAGGGTCTTTAACAAACATCTGAGCAATATTAACTCCCCATGTCTTGTCAGTAAGGTCACGCATTTTGACAATCTCTTCTTTGATTGCCTCTAAGTCGCCTGAGCTTGTTTCAATGATTCCAAGCCCGCCTGCATTTGAAACTGCAGATGCTAATTGCGCCCGCGCAATATAGCCCATCGGAGCCTGAATGACAGGAATCTCTATTTGGAGAAGGTTTGTTATTTTGGTCTGCATACTAGCTAGTTTGCCAGCATGCAGACCAAATGAGAAACCAGAGGAGCGGTTTCTCCATTTCTGACCCAGTTAGACCTGAGAAATGTCTGATTGCTACATCAGTTGATTCATTAATAACAGACGCATTGATGCTTAATTTGGTTGACATGTTTTTGTAAAATTTTTTGATAATTTTTTGTGTTTTTAAAGAACTTCTGAAACCTTTTCGCTATTTTTAGTTTTCAGTTTTTATTTATCGCCTAGATTTCTTTTTATCCGTTTCTCTTTTCTTTTTGCTAGTTGAGTGGAATTCATCTTTATGGATATTGATTAGCTCTTCTAAGCTAGTAATTGTGGCATCATAGTTGACACGCCAGCCCGCAAAATCTTTCCATGCTTGCTCTTTGTCTGATTTCATTTTAACCCCACTTACTTCAAGTTTTTCAAACAAATCTATAAAATCTTGTTTGGGGTATTTAATCGGGTCATCTGAAGCAGGATTTTCTGGATACTCAATATCAAAATATTTGGCAATGCTCTGAAGCGCCTCGTATCCTGCCTTGATACAAAGTTGAGAGTTAATATCTGGTGGAATATCTATAGCAGATTCAATAAAGGAAGCAGTGTCTAAAACATTTCCAGCTGTGGTTATCCAAGAGTCATAAGGAAATGGCGATCTGAAAAAGTTAAGTGTCGGATAACTAAGGTGAGATTCTCGAATCCCTTCAAACCACTCTTCCCAACTCTGCCAATCACTCGTCATATTTCCAAGCAGGCTAATTTCTTTTGAGAAGAATAAAAACCTCGCCATATCGGGCGGGCTACCTGCTCGGTTTGCCCAGCTGGAAACTCTAGCTTCTCTACTTCTAAAAATTGAATAAATGGTGGGGAGATAAGCAAATACTAGCGCCACAACCCCTAGCCCAATGACTGCCTCAATTACCGAAAAAAGAATTGAAGGACCATCATCTGATATTAAAAACCCAAGCGTGGTTAGAGATGAACCGCTCAACTCTAAAGCCTCAAGATAAGGTCGTGTGCCAAGCGCCCAAAATATTCCAGAAAAACTAAACACCACCCCTACAATCCAAAATATTGGCAGAGCCAGGAGGGCAGCTGGACCTACTCTTGCATAGATTTCATCTCTAGTTTTGAAATTTTTGACAAAACGAGTTAACGCCCGTGACAGCCCCAACAAGAACCAAAGAAATACCTTCGTCATCACCAACTTTTCGCCACGAGGAACTACCAACACACGAAGAACAGCATTCAAAATCAACATTAAAAATAATATTGAAATGATGAGTATTAATATCTCTACCGGCCCCATATGTCTTAGCTTAAAGTTTAGAACACAAGCCAAATTACCTTTGCGATTTGAAATTGTCGACTTTGAAAACAATAAAGAAACTACCTTCAAAGTCTTTCACTTGAGCGATGATTTAAGTTTTGCATTATGAAAAGGTGGGTAAATTGTCTTAAAGATCTTCCACTGCTAACAAGCTAAAGCCAGATGCTGTCGAAATGATAAACTAGGGTTTTTCATTCATTAGCCGTATCATTTGTCTACCTATTTGCTTATTTATATTTATTTTCTATGAAACTATTTGTGGCAGGAAGCATTAACCAAGATATTTTAATTGAGGTTGACCGCCAGCCTGCTATAGGTGAAACAACAACCAGCAAGAATCTTTCTTATGCTCCTGGGGGAAAGGGTGCCAACCAAGCCGTAGCTGCTAGCCGTGCAGGGGCTGATACAATTTTTTTAGGTGCTGTAGGTGATGATGTTTTTGGTAATGCACTTGTAGCTGGGTTAGCTAAAGAGGGCATCTCAGTTGAAAAAGTTAAGGTGTGTGAATCAAATGGCGCTCTTAAAAGTGAAGCTATTTCTGTAGGTGAACGTATCTCTACAGGAATTGCAATTGTGACTGTTGTCAGTGTGACCCTTGATAATGCACTGGAAAGAGAAGGTACAACTGTTTCAGGTGATTCAGATGCTAAAGATGTTGACAATTTAATTGTTGTTCACCCCGGAGCAAATGGAAAATTTTTGCCAACCGACATTATAGATTTGGAAATTGAAAAAGGTTTGATTGAGAAGGAAGATTTTGTGCTGGCACAATTTGAAACACCAGTTGAAACTACACTTGAACTGTTTAAGCAAGCTAAAAAGGTTGGGGCAACCACAGTTTTAAACCCTGCCCCAGCTGCTGAGTTAGACACTGAATTGCTCGCAGTTGTCGATTATTTAATTGTCAATGAAATTGAACTAGAAATGATCTCAAAAATTCAAAAACCGTCTATTCAAAAATTAGGCGAACCAAGGGGAAAATCGAAAAAACATGAGGCAAAAACGACAACAGGTGAAACACACAGCTTAAAGGATGAGAGCTCTCAAAAAGACGATATTTCGCCAGAAAAGATTACACCACAAAAAAATATGTTATCCCAATTACAAAATGAGTTTGGGCTTAGTGGAATTATTTGTACCTTAGGAAAAGATGGCGCTATTGGATGTAATGGCGACAATATTTTTGAAACCTCAGCTGCTTCTGTCGAAAAAGTTGTTGACACAACAGGCGCTGGTGACTGTTTTGTTGGAGTTTTTAGCGCCATGCTTATGAGCGGTAAAGATTTTGAACAATCAATGTATTATGCAAATAAAGCGGCTGGGCTGGCAGTTCAAGCATTGGGGGCACAAACGGCTCTCCCATATAAAGAAGATATTTTAAACAGCAAGTAAAGGCTTGAGATATTCCCCTGTATAGCTCAAAGGCTCTTTTGCTACCAACTCAGGTGAGCCAACTGCAATCACTTCCCCACCCTCATCGCCACCTTCTGGTCCGAGGTCAATAATCCAATCTACAACCTTTATGACATCCAAATTGTGTTCAATAACAATGACGGTGTTTCCCATATCCA
This sequence comes from Acidimicrobiia bacterium, assembly GCA_020027305.1. Lineage (GTDB taxonomy): Bacteria > Actinomycetota > Acidimicrobiia > Acidimicrobiales > Hopanoidiivorantaceae > JAHRAM01. The sequence continues at coordinate 3,959 of JAHRAM010000082.1, forward strand.
CTAGACGATTTAAAACAGTGAGTAGCTTTGAGACATCTTCAAAATGAAGCCCAGTTGTTGGCTCATCTAACATATATATCGTGTGCCCAGTTGAACGTTTTGCCAACTCGCTTGCCAACTTTACCCGCTGTGCTTCCCCACCTGAAAGTGTTGGAGCAGGTTGCCCAAGCTTGATATAGTCAAGACCCACATCAATTAGAGTTTGGAGGTGACGTGCAATGTTTGGTTGGTTTTCAAACACTCTAAGAGCTTCTGCACATGACATACCTAATATATCTGCAATGCTGTGCCCTTTAAAAGTTATTTCAAGTGTATCGCGATTATACCTAGAGCCTAGACACACTTCACATGGCACATAAACATCTGCCAAAAAATGCATCTCAATTCGTAATGTGCCATCCCCAGAGCATGCTTCACACCTTCCGCCCTTTACGTTAAATGAGAATCTACCAGGTTTGTATCCACGTACTCGAGATTCATTTGTTTGAGAAAACAGATGGCGAATTTGGTCAAACATTTTGGTGTAGGTCGCGGGGTTAGATCTAGGGGTTCTGCCAATTGGTTGTTGGTCAATGTTTATAACTTTGTCAATGTGTTCGATTCCTTCAATAGATTTATGACGCCCTGGCACCATCTTGGAGTTGTAAATTTTTATCATCAGCGCCTTATGGAGAATTTCGCTCACCAAAGTTGATTTACCAGAACCTGATACCCCAGTCGCAGCAACAAAGCACCCCAGAGGAAATTCAACATCTATTTCTTTTAAATTGTTTTCAGTAGCAGATGTTATCTTTAGCCATTCCTTTCTTGGTTCTCTTCGTAGCTCTGGCACTTTTACTTTTTTTCTTCTTGCCAAATAGTCGCCAGTTATTGAATCTTTGTTAGCTTCTAGTGATTTAAGAGTTCCATTGTGAACGATTTCTCCGCCATATAATCCAGCACCTGGCCCAATATCTACGATATGGTCGGCAGTTCGGATTGTATCTTCATCGTGTTCAACAACGATTAATGTATTTCCCAGGTCGCGCAAGTCAGAAAGGGTTTTCAATAGACGTGCATTGTCTCTTTGGTGCAACCCTATGGAAGGCTCATCAAGTGCATACAGCACACCCACCAGACCACTACCTACCTGAGAGGCGAGACGAATTCTTTGTGCTTCCCCGCCCGAAAGAGTTGCGGCAGACCTTGCAAGTGTTAAGTAGTTCAGACCCACTGCCAAAAGAAAGCCAAGACGTGCTTTAATTTCTTTTAGCACTTGATCGGCAATCAGGTGTTGGCGCTTGGTGAGCTTTATGCTGTCGATTAGCTCAGCTGCATCTTTAATTGAAAGCGAACAAAAATCATAAATACTTTTACCATCTACGGTAACCGCAAGTGACATTTCATTAAGGCGAGCGCCGCTACATTCGTCGCAATCCACCTCTCGCATGTGTGCCTCATAATATTGCCTTGCTCTATCACTTGAGGCATCACTATGTCGGCGTTTGAGATGTGGGATGACTCCTTCAAAGGTCACATCATAAGTTCGACTTCTGCCATGGCGATTTCTGTATTTCACTGGGATTGTGTGGGCAAGGCCATCTTCTAAAAGAATCTTCTTTTGTGCTGTTGTGAGCCTCTTCCAAGGAATAGTTATGTCAATGTTTTGGTCTTCGCCAACAGCTTTAAGCACCCTAGTGTAATACTTGCTATAGCCAACCGACCATGGAGCAATAGCCCCGTCTTCAATAGAAATATCTGGGTTTGGCACCACCAATTCAGGTGCTACTTCAAATGTTGTGCCTAGTCCATCACACTTATTACATGCTCCATAAGGGGAGTTGAAGGAAAAATTTCTAGGGCTTATTTCGGCAAATGATTTTCCATCACTGGGGCGAGACAGGCTTTCTGAAAAGGTTATGATTTCTGCCTCTTGTGTCTTATCTTCTTTTGCCTCCTTTGAGCTTGCTTTTTCTGGATTAGATTCACTTTCTTTTGGATGGAGTTGAATCTGTGCAACCCCTTCTGCCATTTGAAGTGCTGTTTCAATTGATTCGGTCAGTCGTTTTGCCATATCTTGAGTTTCAGTGTTTTCTTCCTCACTGTTTTGCGTTTTGTCCTTATCACCTTTTTTTAGAGCGATGTGATTTTTTAGAACTATACGATCTACAATTAGAGAAATGTCATGCATTTCATAGCGTGCAAGGCCTGAAGCGATGGCTTCAGCATTTTCATTTGTCAAAATATCTTCTAAATTTTTCTGTTCACCATCGATAAGCACCCGCGAAAAGCCTTGTTTCGCTAAGTTCTCTAGCAAGGTGTCGTAGGTTCCTTTTCTTCCCCTAACAATTGGCGCTAACACTGAAAAGCGAGTTCCGCTAGGAAGTTTCAAAATCCTGTCGACAATTTGTTGAGGAGTTTGTTTAACTAATGCTTCGCCTGTTTCTGGGTCATGAGGAGTGCCGATTCGCGCAAACAGCAAGCGAAGGTAATCATAGATTTCAGTAATGGTTCCAACAGTTGAGCGAGGATTTCTTGAAGTTGTTTTTTGGTCTATGGCAACTGCTGGAGATAACCCTTCAATGTGGTCTACATCAGGTTTATCAAGTTGACCTAAAAATTGCCTAGCGTATGCCGATAGTGACTCTACATAGCGGCGTTGCCCTTCAGCATAAATTGTGTCAAATGCCAAAGAGGATTTTCCAGAACCAGAAATGCCAGTGAAAACAATTAGCTTGTCACGTGGTAGCTCAATAGAGACATCTTTGAGGTTGTGCTCCCTCGCTCCAGAAATAACTATTTTGCCTGACATTGTTTTTTATTTTCTTATTTATCGTTTTTGCTTTTATTTTTTAGCATTTGCCTTTTTACTTAATATATATTTTTGCTTTGCATCAATATTTGGTTAGATTCTTATTTACTTGCTTCTACAAGATCTTTAAGCTCCCGCTTTAGTTGTCTAACTTCATCTCTTAGTCTGGCCGCTTCTTCAAAACGAAGATCTTGGGCAGCAGAGTGCATTTCATTTTCGAGTGTATCGATATATTTTTTCAAGTCGTCTGTCGTCATTCCTTCCTTTATCTTTTCAACCTTATATTCAGTTCGTGCATGAGTAGAAGGAATATAACGTTCCTCTGCACTGATAATATCGCCAAGTTTCTTTTTAATTGTGGCTGGCGTAATATTGTTTTCTTTATTATATTTAATTTGTTTTTCACGGCGATAGTTGGTTTCTTTAATTGCTTCTTGCATTGCAAATGTTTTTTTATCAGCATAAAGAATTGCTTTTCCATTAACATTGCGAGCAGCTCGTCCAATAGTTTGAATGAGTGAAGTTTTGTTTCTTAAAAATCCCTCTTTGTCAGCATCCAAAATAGCTACTAGTGAGACTTCGGGTAGGTCAAGCCCTTCTCTTAAAAGATTAATGCCCACTAGCACATCGTATTCCCCTTGTCGAAGCTCACTCAAAATTGCTATCCGTTCAAGCGTATCTATGTCGCTGTGAAGATATCTCGCACGAATTCCATGGTCTAAAAGATATTCGGTTAGCTCTTCTGACATTTTTTTAGTGAGCGTAGTTACTAAAACCCGCTCATTGCTTTCTGCCCGTGCTTTAATTTCATCAAAGAGGTCATCAATTTGTCCTTCGGTTGGTTTCACAACAACTTCTGGGTCAACTAAACCAGTAGGGCGAACCACAAGCTCTACTGTCTGTGAAGAAATATCTGTTTCATATTGGCTGGGCGTAGCAGACAAAAAAATGGTTTGCCCGAGGCGGTTTTGCACCTCATCAAATGAAAGTGGGCGATTATCAAGCGCCGAAGGCAAACGAAATCCGTGCTTTACCAATGTGAGCTTCCTGCTTCTGTCACCAGCGTATTGACCATGAAGTTGTGGCACAGCAATGTGTGATTCATCAATTATTGTCACAAAGTCTTCAGGAAAATAATCAAGCAATGTAAACGGAGGTTCACCAGCACTTCTGCCGTCAATTGGGCCTGAATAATTTTCCACGCCAGTGCAGTATCCAAGCTCCTCCATCATTTCTAAGTCATAGTTAGTACGCATTTCAAGCCGCTGAGCTTCAAGGTGTTTCTTTTCTGTTTTGAATTTTGAAAGTCGCTCACCAAGTTCTGTTTGGATTCTTTCTATTGCTCTTGTCATCCGTTCATCTGATGCCACATAGTGACTAGCGGGAAACAAAATCATCTCTTGTTCTTCTGCCAGCACTTCGCCAGTAACGGGGTCGACAATTGAAATTCTTTCAACCTCATCGCCAAAAAACTCTACGCGGGTTAAAACTTCTTCATACGCTGGAAAAATATCTATGATATCGCCCCTTACTCTAAACCGTCCTCGTTCAAGAGCCATGTCGTTTCGCTCATAACGCATGCCCACTAACTGTGCTAGCACACCACGTTGTTTTGTGGTGTCGCCCTGCCGTAAAACTAAAAGTTGTGACTCGTATTCTTGTGGAGAACCCAAACCATAAATGCAAGAAACTGATGCAACTATTATGACATCTCGCCTTGTGAGCAAAGCAGATGTAGCTGAGTGGCGCAACCTATCAATTTCTTCATTCACTGAAGAATCTTTTTCAATGTATGTGTCACTGGTTGGAACATACGCCTCTGGTTGATAATAGTCATAGTAGCTAACAAAATATTCAACTCGGTTATTGGGAAAAAACTCTCGCAGCTCTCCAGCAAATTGTGCTGCCAAAGATTTGTTTGGCTCAAGCACAAGAGTTGGGCGCTGAACTTGTTCTATAGTCCAAGCAATAGTAGTGCTTTTACCACTCCCAGTGATGCCAAGCAGAGTTTGAAATTTATCTCCTCTTTCTAAACCTTCTGCTAACTGTTGAATAGCAGCTGGTTGATCTCCAGCAGGCTCAAATTCTGCTTCTACCTTGAACGGTGTTTCAATTTGCGACACATTTTTATTTTAGATTTTTTGTCTCAAATTTTGTTTCAAGTTTGTAGAGAATTTTGGCTTCTGTGACTTTTGTGGCTTTTATAACTTTTGCAGATTGTTTGAGTTATTTCAGTTGTTCAAATTCTTCTAGTTGCTCAACTTCAGCAATTTGTTCATCCCCTTCAAATTCTGCGATTTCTGCGACTTCTTCAATTTCTTCTAATTCATATATTTCGGTTGGTTTGTTTAAGCCCACTGTTTTTGATTGAGCTTTAGATTGAAGGTTTTGGATTCGTTTTATTGGTCTTTCAAGTTGATTTGTTCGTGTGCCAACTAGCTTTCCAAAGTCGGCTTGTGTTCTATCAATCCTCTCCCCCAATTTATCCATTGCTCCTTTAAATTTTTCCCACTCTGCCATAAAGTTTTTGTGCTCTTCTAAAACTTGGTCTGTAGATTCTCTAAGTTGAGCGATTTGAACTGATTCACGAATGATACTTAGAATCGAAAACAACGTAACAGGGGAACACAAGGTTACATTTCGTGAAAGTCCATACTCAATAATGGTCGGTTCTTTTTCTGCTAAAAACCGAAAGATTGATTCATTGGGAATAAACATCAGCATCTGATCTACTGAACCTTTTGCGTTTATATATTGTTTTTCATGAAGTGAATCAATTTGGTGCCTTACATCTCTTATAAAACTTTTTGTAGCCTCATCCACTAATGCTTGTGTGTTTTTCATATTATTTTCTATGCCACTCTCAAGTTGAATGACCCTTTGGTAGTTATCAAATGGAAATTTGACATCCATGAACAACACCATATTTTCTGGCAAGGGAAATGTGTAATCGGGGCGGAGTTTGGCTGTGGGATTGACAGGGTTTTCAATAGCTTGCTGACAATAATAATTGATACCTTTCATAAACCCCACGCTTCGCAAAACGTCTTCTGCCATCTTTTCACCCCAATTCCCTCGCTTTGAAGGGTTGCCCAAAATTTGATTGAGCTTAGTTTGTTCTTGAAGAGAAGACTTTAAGCTATCAGTCATATTTTGCATTTGCGATTGAAAAGCTCCTTGATTCTTTTCAGACTTCTCTTTGAACTGGCTTAGGTTTTCGTTGAGGGTTTTTACATAACTTTCTAGGGGCTGAATACGGTTAGTGATTTTTTCGTCAAAAGCATCCATTCGCAAATTAAAGTTCTCTTTATTATGCTCAAGTTCTTTTTCAATTAGGTCACCAACATCTTGCTTCTCAGAAGAATCTTCGTTGCCTTGTTTGCTTTTCTTTATGTCGTATACGATTTTAAACACTAAAAGCGCTATGGCTATAGATACACCGATTATTAATATTGCTGTCATTTGGCTTTAAAAAATTTTATTATATTTAGGTTTTCGTTGAATTTTTCGTGTTGCTTGTTTACTTGTTTGCCCGTTTACCTATTTACCTGTTTACCTATTTATTTATTTGTCTATTTACCTGTTTTGTAGTTCCTAATCGGCCCTCAATTATATTATGTCACTAGGGTATGACACTTTTTGATAGTTTTCACATTTTTATATTTTTTAGCGATTATATTTTTCTATGCCCCAAAACATTTAATTGTTTAATTAATTAACTTAAATTAACTCTCACCGTTCAACTCATCAGCTTTTGCGTTAAGCAAGCCTTTAATCCATTCAAAACATTTTTCGACTTGAGCCCCCAATGACTCCATATCGCCATCATTTTCTATCAAGAAATCTGCTACCGCCCGCCTTTGCTCTCGTGTAGCCTGTTGAGCCATCCTTGCATAAGCGTCTTCGCGTTTGAAGCCTCGATATTTTATCAACCGTTCAACAGCCAACTCCTTATCGCAATCCACAACGATTATTCCATCAAACCTATCAAACCCAGACCCTTTCCTGATAGTTTTTCCATCGCTAAGTGTTTTTGGCTCATCCAGAGACTCTGCCTCCCCAGCTTTTTTTCTAGCTTCCACTAAAAGTGGGAAATCTACCAAAACCATTTCACCTGACTCTAAATATTCTTGTCGCAGTTCCCTCATTTTTTTCTCAAGGGGCGGATGCACAATCTGGTTGAGAGCATTGAGATGGTATTTTTCATTAAATACAATTGCTGAAATGGCTGGGCGGTCAAGTGTTCCATCCTCTGTTAGCACATCATCTCCCAGCAACTCATCCCTGCCAAAATATGCCACCATTTCGTCAAATACATGATGTCCGGGCGCTTGCATTTTTCGCGCAATGGCATCAGCATCAACAAGTTTGGTTCCTCGTTCCACCAACATTTTGGCAACAGTAGACTTTCCCGAACCAAATCCACCAGTTAGACAAATTTCTATTCCAGGGTTCATAGTATCTTTTTCAGCCCGTAACATATCGCTTCTCCTTATTTATAAATCGACAAACACAAATTACTATTTAAATTCTAATATAGTTAAGAGTTAAGCATATGGCAGACACACCTGATAAACCTGTTAAAAAACCAGTTGGCTCATTGGCTGCATTTCAAAATCGCGACTTTACATTGTTTTGGTTTTCGGCGCTAGTGTCAAACTCAACACAATGGATGCAACAGATTATCGTGCCGATTATTGTCTTTGACCTAACAAGGTCAAATACGTGGGTAGGGCTTGTGTTCTTTTGCCAGACTATGCCAGCTCTCATACTAACACCGTTGGCAGGAATTATTGCCGACCGAATTGAACGGGTAAAAGTGCTTAGATATACAGTTTCAATTCAGTGCATTGTGGCTCTGCTATTTTTGACGTTGTGGGAATTCGACCAGCTAGCGCCAACGGTGATTGCGCTACTAAGCCTGATTCAAGGAGTAAGTGCGGGTCTGCAAATCGCTAACTGGCAATCTATGGTTCCATTGCTGGTTCAGCCCAATCATCTGTTTTCAGCAATCAAATTAAACTCGACACAATTTATAGCAGCAAGGGCATTTGGCCCAATCATGGGCATCGTTTTACTTTCTTTTCTTGGTGAAAGTGCAGTGTTTAGCGCCAATGCTGTAACATATATTTTGCTTTTTATCGCACTTATGATTATTCAGCCAGTTCAAGAGCTTCCTGCAGTTCCCACTAAGGTGTGGCTCGCCTTCAAACAGGGATTTCAATATGTGAAAGAACGGAAATCTATCATTCAGGCAATCGTAACAGGCTTTACAATTTCCTTGCTGGGACAGTCGTTAACATCGCTTGCTGCTGGGCTTGTAGAAGATCATTTCAACGGAAACGATACCGATGTATTTTGGTTTGTAATCGCCAACGGCAGCGGCTCAATCGTGTCGTCCACCTTGCTGATACGATACGCCGACCGCTTTAGTGTTTCCACAGTCATTAAAACAGGACTAGTATTTTATACTTTTGGGCCTGTTTTGATTGGCATAACGGGTATCTACTTCTTAGGCATTGCAGGATATGCAATCTGTGGCATCGCTCATATGATGGTAGCTGTTTCAGTCAATACCTCTATTCAGGGGCAGTTGCCCGACCAATTTAGAGGACGCGTGCTTTCAATTTATCTAATGGGGGTATTTGGAGGAATATCTTTAGGTGCCTTAATTGGCGGCAGACTAGGCGATGTGTTTGGGATAGAAAAAATATTTGTGGCATATGGAATTGGAATTGCAATCTATTTTTTGATGACAATTTTGGTTTATAAGGGGCTGAAGCTATTGAACGTAGAAATGGAAGACGCTAATTAGTCGGTTGTTCTTCTTGCGTTGCTTCTGCTCTAATGTGCTGCTTGATACGGTATCTAACCACAAGCAAAACCACCACAATTAAAATCAAAATTGGGCCAACCACAGTTGGAACAATGAAATACCATTCCCAAAAGTGTGCAAATATTGACATTTTATTTGACCTATTTTAATGAAAACCTAGTTAGTGAAAACAATTGAAGCAAGTTTGTCTTAGCATTTGTATATCTTAGCCCCTATATTGCTCTACTATTTAGTTGCCTTTTCTTTGTGTGGCAAATGTAATACTAATAACAAATATGAAGTCTATTTATAAAATATTGTAAAGGCGCTCAATCCCGCAATACTTGGTTAATACTATTTTTATTGAGTAGTCTTATATACCTAATGGATAAAAGCTGTTATCGTCACGCCGACCGCTCAACTGGGGTTGTTTGCCAGCGGTGTGACCGCCCAATTTGTCCGACCTGTATGTTTTCTGCCTCTGTGGGTTTTCATTGCCCTGAATGTGTAAATAAGGGGAGCTCTTATGATGAGCCGATTAGTCGAGCTCCTACCCCAATTAAAACCCGTTCCCCTAACCCAATTTCCTTTTTAAATATGCCTGCCACATATATCATCATTGCTGCCAACTCGGTAATATTTATTTTTTCAGTGATAGAGTGGGGAAGCATTTTTCCTTCAACCTCAGGAAGGATTGAGATTAACTTAGGGCTGATTGACCGGGCTAGACATGGAGGCACATTTGTTGGGGTAGCAGAAGGTGAATGGTGGAGAATATTTACCAGTGGGTTTGTTCACTCTGGAATAATTCACTTCCTTATAAACATGGCTCTCTTGTGGTTCGTTGGAAGAGAACTTGAACTCTATCTTAAGACCACTAGATTTTTCTTGCTCTACACTAGTTGCATAATTGGAAGTAGCTTCTTGGTGCTTGCCCTTCGCCCTGACAATTTAACTATCGGTGCATCGGGTGGGGTGTTTGGAATTATGGCGGCCTATGTAATGTTGGCAAAGTTTTTAACTGGGCGATTTTTTGGCACAACCATATCACTTGTATTGGCGTTGAATTTAGGGATTAACGCATTCTTGCTGTTCAACCCCAATTCAAATATTTCAGTTCTCGGGCATTTAGGCGGGCTAATGACTGGACTTTTGATTGGCGCTTCCTACACATTTCTTTTTGTATATATGAAAGAACGAGTGCCAAAAAATATAAACCTGTTTGTGAACTACGCCATTCCAATCGTAGTCGGCGGGTTGTTGTTTTTGGGAAGCATTTTAATTACATAAACTTAAATATTGTAAGACGACATTTATAACAAGAAAGAAAAACAAGAAAGAGAAAGCAGGAAAAAACATGAAAGATTTCAAAGATAAAGTTGCGGTCATTACTGGTGGTGCTAGTGGCATGGGTAGAGCATTTGCTGATAGGTTTGGCGCTGATGGCTGCAAGATAGTCATTGCCGATGTAGAAGAGCCCACCTTGAACCAAGCAATAAAAGAGCTTGAAGCAAACGGTGTGGAAGCCACAGGAGTGGTCACTGATGTTTCAAACGCCAAAGATATGGATGCCTTAGGCAAGTTGGTGTTTGAGAAATATGGCACAGTTAATCTGCTCTTTAACAATGCAGGCGTTGCCACAGGAGGCCCGCTAGTTGATGCCAGCATTCAAGACTGGGAATGGGTCATTGGAGTAAACCTTTTTGGGGTAATACATGGGCTCAGGGTATTTCTGCCCCACATGCAAGAACACGGCGATGCACATATTGTAAACACAGCTTCTGTAGCAGGGTTGCTTTCTTATCCCCAAATGGCCGTTTACAATACTACCAAGCACGCTGTTGTGACAATATCTGAAACCCTTTATAATGAACTTCAGCAATCTGAGTCTAACTTGGGTATTTCTGTGCTTTGCCCTGGCATTGTAAACACCAAGATAACTGAATCAGAAAGAAACCGCCCAGAGCAAGCTACTCGCCCACTCATCCCAGATGAGCCATCTGAAGAAAACGACTTTACGCGTAATTTTGTGATGGATATATATGCTCAATCACTCGACCCTTCAGTGGTAGCTGAGCAAGTAAAGACAGGCATTGTAGAAAATCAGTTTTATATTTGGACCGATCTTGTTTATGAAGATGCCATTATCAACAGAATGGACGACATTGTAAATCGCAAAAACCCTACACCGCGAAAGCACCTGTTAGAAGAAGACCAGAACAAGCGATTTTAACTAAACCTTTACGTTAGTGCCTAGATATTACGTTCTTGATTAAATCTTGCGTTCTTGGTCAGCCCAATATGGGTCACGCAACCTACGCTTATAAAGTTTGCCGTTGGGGTCTCTTGGCAATTCGTCAATGAAGTCAATTGAGTGAGGCCACTTTTGCTTTCCAACCTTTTCTCTAATAAATTCCATAATCTGTCCGCTGGTTTCATCACCGTGCGCCACGCCTTTTGGGGTTTGAACCACTGCTTTGATGGCTTCCCCTTTATCTGGGTCTGGAACCCCAAACACTGCAACATCTTCAATTAAGTCACACTGATGAAGCGCACCTTCAATCTCTGCTGGATAAATATTTACTCCGCCTGAGATAATCATATCGTTGCTTCTATCATTCAAAAATAAATAACCATCTTTGTTGAAATAGCCGACATCGCCAACGGTGAACATATCGCGTAGGCGGGCAACATTAGTTTTTTCATCATCTTTGTAATACTCAAAGTCGGCACCCGACATGGCAGTTTTCATATATATTGTTCCACTCTCACCTGGAGGCAATTCATTACCTTCTTCATCAACCACGATAACGGTAGAACCTGGCCACGGAACGCCAACTGTGCCAGGATATTTTCGCCAATCCTCAGCTGAAACATAGGTGCCTCCCCCTTCTGTTGCGGCATAGTATTCCCAAATACAGTTACCCCACCAGTCCAACATTTTTTGCTTAGTTTCAACTGGGCAAGGAGCTGCTGCATGAATCATACGGCGAAGCGAAGAGACATCGTATTTGACTTTTTCTTCTTTAGGCAACGCCAACAAACGATGAAACATTGTCGGAACCATATGGCTCTGGGTCACCTTATATTTGTCTATTCGCTCAAGGGCGCCTTCAGGAGTCCATCTATCCATCAAAACAACTGAATGCCCCATATGTAAAGAAGTGGTCGTCCAAACATTCACAGCTGTGTGATAAAGAGGTGCTTGAGTAATATGAACATTATCATCGTGTGGCATAATTCCTAACAGAAAAAATAGCCCACCCGAAGCGCCAGCTGACTCATCGGGATGAGCCTCTGGAAGCCCTCTTCTCACTCCCCTAGGTCGACCAGTGGTCCCAGAGGTGTAGAACATAAATGAGCCAGTGTGAAGTTCATCTGGGCGCTCGGTTGATTGCCCTTCAAGGAGTTCATCTAAAGATTTGAAGCCGTCTATTTTACCTTTAGAATAAAGATTTGGGATTTCAAAATCTGCATGCTCTTCATCGCTATCATCAGCCTCTAAAACTTTTTTGACTTCTTCGGCAAAACCCTCATCTGCAATCAACACTTTAGTTTCAGAATTTTTAGCAATATATGAAATCTCTGGCCCACTCAGGTGCCAGTTAACAGTTGTGATATAAAACCCACATTGAAAAATAGCTAAACCAACCATCAACTGCTCAATACAATTAGGCAAAACAGTCGTGACTTGGTCGCCCTTTTTTAGTCCTAGCGATAAAAGCCCATTGCTAAGTTGATTTACCCTATCAGCAAGCTCCCCATATGTAATTTCGTTATAGTCAGGGTCTACAACTGCCAAACGGTCTGGGTTAGTTTCAGCAATTTTCCAAAAACCTAAAATTTGTTCGTCTGTCATTTCATTCCCTTCTATTTAATATGGTAAAAGATTTAGAAGGAAAAAGAAAATTGGGGCTTGGTTAAATGCTTGTTATTTAAATGCGCGGCTCTGCCCCTAAATTTTGAGCAGCCTCAATACAGGCTTGACGAATTTCTTGCGCCTCTTCATCTGTGAGTGTTCGGTCAGGAGCTGATATCTTGAAAGAATATGCCAGCCCTCTCTTTTCTCCTTCAATGTGTTCGTCAAAGAGGTTCAATTCACAAACAATGCCAGCTTCACCTCTGCTCGCTTGGCGTAAAGCTTCATAAAGTTTTGAAGCAGAAATATCGCCCACCCAAAAGGCTAAGTCAAAATTGGTAGCAGGGTATTTTATCGGCGAAACATAATCTTTTTTCTCACGTTCAAGCAAGAAATCTATCGTAGCGCCTACATGCAACTCAGCATAAGAAAGTGGGGTTGCCAAATTAAAATCTTTACATATTTGTGATTCAACTTGCCCAAAGATTCCTAATCCCTGCTCGCCGCCGAAAATCCCAGCTGCTCTTACAGGATGAAATCCTGGTATTTGTTGATTTTCAAATCTACACCCAGGCAACAGTTCTGTTAATAGCTGTGAAAGAATTAAGGGTTCGGTGTTGCTTAAAGCTATGGCAAGGTGCTCGCTCTCATCTGGGAGTTCAGAATTGCTGGGGTTAAAAATTTTGCCTATTTCAAATAGATTTACATCATGGTTTTGGTGGGAAACATTATATGAGAGTGCTTTTAAAATTCCTGGCCCTAAATACGGCCGCAAAAACATCACATCTCTTTTTTCTTCGGATTCATTAGCGGTTGCATTGCTAGAAATTGCAATTGCCTCAGTTTTTAAACCAGTAAATGAAATATCGCTTTCTTCTAGGAAGGGCAAAGATATGGTTTCATAGAGTCCAAACCCTTTCAGTGCCCGAATTATTTCTCGGCGTTTTTGTTGACGTTTGGTCAATCCAATGTTTGTCAATCCAGTAGATGCTTCCGGGCTTGATTTAGCATGGGGAACTCTGAGTGGGAATTTTTTATAACTATGGGTTCGTGCGATTTCTTCAATCACATCAATTGCGGTTTCAGTATCTGGTCTAAAACTTGGGATTTCAACCGTGAGCAAGAGATTGTCTTTTTTGCCCGTTTGTTTCACCCCAAACCCAATTGATTGAAGAAGTGTTTTTGCTTGATCCATATCTATGATGTCACCCAAGTGCCTTTTGATTTCAGCTTCGCTAACTTTGACCGGTTGCGACTTTTCAAGACTTCCTATTTCTTTAGCGTATCCTTTAGCGATGCTGATACCTTGTGCTTGCGCTAGCTCAGCAATCCTATCAAGTGCTAACTCAGCAAGCTCAACATCAACACCTCGCTCAAAACGGGCAGATGCTTCGCTTCTCAGACCCATTCGTCTAGAAGTTCTGGCAATGTCAATGGGTCGCCACCAAGCAGCTTCCATCAAAACATTTTTTGTGCTGTCAGAAATTTCAGTTGAGATACCACCCATAACCCCAGCGATGCTAATAGGCTCGCCTGAAATGTTTGAAATAATTCCATCAGCTGTGGTTACTTTTCGTTCTTTTTCGTCAAGGGTTAATACCTTTTCCCCTTCTCTTGCCATTCTGACCGTCATCTTTCCTTCGGGCAATTTGTCAAGGTCAAAAGAGTGAGTTGGCTGCCCCAGTTCAAGCATTACATAATTAGAAATATCAACGATATTGTTTAATGGGCGCATGCCACAAGCCAACAAACGTCTTGCAATGTTTATCGGGCTTGGCTTTATCTTTACATCTGTAAGCACACGCATCGTGAAATGTTGGCAGAAATCTGGCGCTTGGATTTCAACCTTGCACATTTCACTGGCAAGTTGGGTGGTCTCTTTCAACGTTGGGGTTGGAATAGCAAAGTCAATTCTTTGGCGAGCAGCTAAATCACGGGCAACACCTGCTACAGACATTGCATCCGGGCGATTTGGATTTATCTCAAGGTCAAACAAGGTATCTGCCCCAAACACATCTGCTAGGTCTGTTCCCACCTCTAGATTGTTTGGCAAAATCATAATTCCACCAGAGTCTTGCCCCATTTGAAGTTCGGGGGCAGAACAAATCATCCCTTCAGAAGTTTCACCACGGATTTCTCGCTTTGTGATTTTCAAATCGCCCGTTTCTGAATTGGTAGACAAGATAGCACCCACGGTTGCCAGCGGAACTAAATCGCCCACTGACATATTGAATGCCCCACAACAAACCCGATAGGTCTTTCCGCCCCCAGTTGAAACATCTACCAGCTGAATACGGTCAGCATTTGGGTGTGGTTCTGTAGCAAGCACCTCTGCCACAACTACCCCGCTAAAGGTCGGAGATATATCTATTATTTCTTCAACATTGAGCCCTAAGTCAGCAAGGTCATCTGCGATGGTTTGAATTGACGCTTCAAATGGCGCAAATTCTTTTAGCCAAGAAAGCAATACCTTCATATTAAAACTGCCTCAAAAATCTAATGTCGCCATTCCAAAACTCGCGAAGATCGTCAATGCCAAATTCCATCATTGCAAGGCGGTCGATGCCAAACCCAAAGGCAAAGCCAGTGTATTCGCTCGGGTTAATTCCGCAGGCTTCAAAAACATTGGGGTGTACCATTCCGCACCCTCCCATTTCAATCCACTTCCCCGCATTCTTATTGTTGGTTTCAGTTTCGGGAACAAAAATGTCAAACTCAGCAGATGGTTCAGTAAAAGGAAAATATGAAGGACGAAGCCTTGTCTTAAATTCATTGCCAAAAATGGCTTTTATAAATTTGTCAATTGTGCCTGCTAAGTCGCCAAACTGAATTCCCTTATCAACCACCAGCCCTTCAATCTGATGGAAAACTGGCATGTGGGTGGAATCTGCTGTATCTTGTCGATAACATCTTCCAGGTGCCACCACATAAATAGGCGGAGGTTGTGAGAGCATCGTGCGAACTTGAACTGGAGAAGTGTGAGTGCGAAGCAATGTGCTTTGTGGCTCACCGTGATCTACATAGAAAGTATCATACATATCTCGCGCTGGGTGCCCTAGCGGAAAATTTAAAGCTCCAAAATTGTTCCATTCGCTTTCAACTTCTGGGCCTTCCACGACCGTGTATCCCATCGCACAAAACACATCTTCCAAACGCCACTGCATTTGTGTGATTGGGTGTAAGCGCCCTGCCTTAATTGACTGAGAAAAAGATTTTGTGGCAGAAATTACAGCTGAGAGATCTTGAACTTCATCTTTTTGCTGATTTAGGTTTTGCTCAGCAATTAACTCTTTGAGGCGATTGTCATAAAGCCCTGAAACATCTTCGTATGCCTCATTTAAGATTTGCCCTGCTTCAGGGCGTTGTTCCTTTTCCATATCGCCCACTACGGAACGCAACTCTGAAATTGCAGATGTCTTGCCAACCAAACTATTTTTAAGCTGTGCCAACTCTTCTGCTGTTTTAGCTTTGGCCAGGGCATCTAAAACCACTGCCCGATTTTCATCTAGTTTTTGCCTAAGTTCTTGAGGGGTCATAGGCTCTTTACCGCCTCCTTTATAGAGTTGGCCCGCAATTGGTTATGTTTGATTATGTCGCGCAAATAATTGTCTATCTACTAATTATATGCTTACCAATTATGTGCTTAGAGTGTTTGCTTAATCAGCTGCTGGAACGCATCAGGGTCGCTGACTGCTAGCTCGGCTAAAGATTTGCGATTTATCTCGACACCGCTTTTTGAAAGGGCATCAATGAACCTTGAATAAGTGGTGCCGTTTTGACGACAGATTGCGTTAATGCGCTGAATCCAGAGACGGCGAAGACTACGTTTTCTGGTGCGCCTATCACGATAGGCATATTGGAGCGAGTGCATGACCTGCTCATTGGCAGCTCTCGGTAGCCGTGACTTATCGCCATAATATCCTTTGGAGCGCGATAAGGTTACCCTTCGCCTTTTTCTAGATGTTACCGATCGTTTAACCCTTGCCATTTTTTTCTGTTCCTATTTTTCTCTATTATTTTTGTTTATTTGGTTTTGATTCGTCTGTTTTTGGCTATTTATTTCTCACGAAGCAACCGTTTCACTGTAGGGACATCTTGTTTGGAAACTAGCTTAGGGTTTCTATGCTGTCGTTTTCGCTTGGGAGCTTTCTTTTCAAGGATATGGTTGTGGTTGGCACTTCTATAGCGAACCTTGCCACTTCCAGTTACTTTGAAACGTTTTGCAGCCCCCTTGTGTGTTTTCATCTTTGGCATAATATCTCGCTTTTAATTTTACCCTTTAAATTTACACAATAATTTATGAATTTGAATTTATGGTTTCTATGGCTTAAATTTGAAAATGTAGAAATCCTAATTCAAGTTACCAATTCTTGATTCTTGGGTTGTGATGTGTTTAATGCTGTTGGCTTTGGTTTTTTCTTTGTTTTGTCTGGAATTAGCACCATCGTCATGTTTCTGCCCTCAAGAGAAGCCTCAATCTCTACGAGTGCGATGTCTTTGGTTTCGTCTTTTACAAAATCAACGATGCGCTGCCCTTGTTCGGGGTGTTGTAGTTCTCTACCTCTAAACATGACTGTTATCTTGACACGGTTTCCATCTTCTAAAAACTCTAAAACCTTTCTAGTTTTGGTCTCTAAGTCGCCTTGGCTTATTTTCGGGCGATATTTAATTTCTTTAACAACAACTTGGGTTCGCTTCTTTTTAGACTCTTTTTCACGTTGGGCAATTTCATACTTGTATTTGCTATAGTCCATAATACGACAGACGGGCGGATCTGCTTTTTGGGCGACCAAAACCAAATCTAAGTCTGCTGAACGAGCAATTTCAAGGGCTTCTTTTCTGGGTTTTACCCCAAGCTGGTTGCCGTCAGAGTCTACAAGACGAACCTTAGGCGCCCGAATTTCCTCATTGACCCGAGAGGTGGAATTAGCCACGGGACTTCTTATGCACGGGTCTTGTTATCCATATTTTTCTGGGGCATATTTGCACTTATTGTTTTTCTTTATTGTATTCTTTTTCGCGCTATATTCTTTTTCTTTGTTATAGCTTATCTATTCTATTATTTTTTTAGCAAGTTTTTAGTATCGTTTAAATATGAGCATTTGGACGCCCTCTGGGGAACATGAAATCACAAAAGAGCCTTTGGAAGAAGATGGGCAAGCTACTACGGAGGTAGAAGACTTGTCGCCTGAAGAACAAGCTGCTCAACAAAAGAAGATGCAAAAGGAATTTGAGCAAACCAAAAAACAAATTGCTGAAGCGCCAGTGGAACAAATAATTTCTACCCATGTTATTGGACTTTATGAGTTGGCAGTTATCCATCTTCAACAAGAGGTTCCAAATTTGGAAGCAGCAAAAATTGCCATTGATGCAATGGCTGGGCTATTAGATGGCGTGGAAGGACAAATCGGAGAACCCGAAGAACCGATGAAAAAACTTTTGAGTGATTTACAAATGGCGTTTGTTAAGCTCAACCAACAAGAAGATGAGGGATGAGAGCGAGCAAAAAATTTAATAAACAATTTTTGAAAGTGGGATTTCAATAATACCTGTTGCGCCAGCATCGTTTAATGCTGGTATGAGCGTGTTAATTTCAGATTTTTCTACCACCGTTTCAACGGCATAGCCAGCGCCACCAAAAAGCTCGTTCACCGTTGGCATCTTTAGAGAAGGAAGTAATTTAATCACGGCATCTAAGTCTTCTTTGGCGGCATTCATTTTTACCAGCACCCTACCACGAGATTCAAGCACTCCCCAGAGCAGAACCTTTAGCTGCTCCATGGCTTTTGCTTTTTGCTCGTCGGCAACCGCTTTTGGATTTGCAACAAGCTCAGTATAAGAAGTCAAAATTGTGTCAATGATTTTTAGCCCAGCTGCATTAAGGGCGCGTCCAGTTTCTGTCAAATCAACTACGGCATCTACAATATCTGGCACCTTGGCTTCGGTGGCACCATAAGATAGGCGAATGTCTGCCTCAATCTTTTTTTCGGCAAAAAACTTTTTTGTGAGGTTGGGGTATTCAGTTGAAATGCGAACTCCGTTTGGCAAGTCAGCTGCTGATTTCCATTTGCTTTCATTCTGAACTGCCACAACAACGTTCACAGGGCGTGAGGTATTTTTGGAATATTTAAGTTCTCCTAGTGAAACTACATCGCTCTTTGTTTCCTCCACCCAATCTCTACCTGTAATACCTATATCAAAAAGCCCCTCTGCCACATAAACTGGGATTTCTTGTGGCCGCAAAATACGAACTTCACTGACACGAGGGTCTTCAATGTCACAACGATAGGCCACATTTGATGTTCTCAAAACAGGAAGGTCAGCATCTTCAAACAACTGAAGGGTAGCTTCTTCTAAAGAACCTTTTGGCAGTGCTAAACGTAACATATATAAAGAATACTTGACATCGGTGAGAGCTAGTAGGACATTTTTCTTTTGAGGGTTTTGTTAATCATCGGTTTGTGGGATTTATTAAGTATCGGTTTGAGGGCTTGCTAATCATCGGTTTGTGCTCTTTTTGTTGCTATCAATTTTTGTCTTTATTAATTGTTAGCGCATTTACTGTATCTCATTATTAAATATTTATTGCACCCCGTTATTATATGCCTTCTTTTTATATGTGACTTTAAGGTCTGTTCCGTCTAAAACAGCGGCAGATTGAAATTTTAGATAGCTGTTTTTTGAGGCTTCATTGTCTTGGGTCAGCTCGCTCATGGCTTTAGCTTTATGCTCAACATCAACTCCAAAATCAAAAGCTTTGACAGCGTCTTTTGGGTTCGCGCTAAATTTTGGAGCATAATAGAAAACATATTTGTCAATCAGCCCAGCGCTATGAAAAGCAAGGGCAGTTTTTCCGCCCCCCTCAATTAAAACTTGAATCATTTGTTGCTGATAAAAATCGTTGAGGATGTCTCTAGGGTCGCCTGCTAGTTTTGTAAATAGCTTTTTGAGCTTTATGTTTCTGTTGGCAAGCACGACAGGCTGTGGCTGAATAATTTTTACAGTTTTACCTTGAATTTTTTCGGGCGTAAATTCTCGGGCGGTCAATTTGGGTTTGTCGTTTTCATATGTGTTGGCTCCCACAATCACAGCATCGCTTTCAGCTCTGAGTTTGTGCCCGTCAGCTCTGGCGGCTTTGCCAGTTAGCCATTCTCGCTTGGCTGTATTGCTGCTGGCAATGTAGCCGTCTAACGTTAGAGCCAACTTTAGAACTGTGAAGGGTCGCTTATGGGTTCGTTGGAACAAATAAGGCTCTAGGTGGTTTGAGATTTCTTCTTCCATTAGGCCAGTTTCTACTGTGATGCCTGCTTTTTTCAGTGCTTCAACCCCTTTGCCCGAAACATTTTTGTCAGGGTCTAAAACTCCGATAACTACATTTTGAATCCCTGAAGAGATAATTGCACCACAGCACTTGTGAAGGCAAGGCTCAAGGATTGTAAACAATGTCGCCCCCTTTAGGCTTAGTCTTTTCTTCTTTAAATTGTTGAGGGCGTCTTGTTCGGCATGTGTTTCGCCTTTTGTGAATCCAGTTGCAATTTCTCCTGAGGCGGTTTGGATGGCTGCTCCCACCCACGGTCGTGGGGAAGCACTATATCTGGCAAGGTTTGAGATTGCCACAGCGGTTTTCATTAAAGTCGTAGTTTCCATTAAGGGGGCAGTTTTCATTAGGGGGTCGGTTTTCATTAAGAAATCAGTTTTTGCTGGAGTGGCGGCTTTGCTGTAGCGATAATTTTGTTAGGTGATTTTCTAATGGGGTTGTTTGCCTGCCATAAGTTCTAAAGCATGGGGAATAACATCAATGACCGCTTCAAGACACTCTGTTGCCCCTTTAGGTGAACCTGGAACATTTAAAATGAGAGCATTTTTATAAGTTCCAGCAATACCTCGGGAAAGTCGCCCTAGCGGGTTAACCAATCTCATTGCCTCTGAAAGGCCAGGAGCATCTTTTTGGATAATGGCTTTTGTGGCTTCGGGGGTTAGGTCTCTTACGCCAAACCCAGTTCCACCAGTTGTTATAATAACGCCATAGAAATCTTTGGCAAGTTGTATTAGGGCTTGCTTCACATTTTTTGTGCCATCTGCACAAATTTGTTTTTCAACAACTGAAAAGTTGTTGGCTTCTAAAATATCTTTTAGGGCTTCCCCAGATTTATCTTCACGGGTGCCAGCTATTACCCCATCTGAAACAGTTAGTATTTTTGCGTCTAGTTTCATCGTTTTCAATTTCAGTATTTATTTAAGTTTAGGTAGCCCTCTATGCCAATCACTTGCTGGCATTGATTTTTTTCCTTCTGGCTGAACGGCAATTAATTTTAGAAACAAATCAGCTGTGGCTAAATATATGTCGCCAGATTTTTCAAATAGTGGAGAAGTTGTGAGAGATTGTGGTTTTTCCTCACCTATGATTTCTTTAGCAATACAAGCATCATGGATTTTTAGAATGCCATCTTTATTGACTTTTAGCTCTTTCAAATCA
>JAHRAM010000090.1 GCA_020027305.1 Acidimicrobiia bacterium
AAGTTCTGCCAATTCCATTTATATTTATATATGAATAATGAAAATAAAAATTAAAATTCGTTTATTTTAAAGTCCGTCAATTAATTCACTAATCTTTTTTTCATCATACCTCCAATATGTTGGACCACGAACACTTTTAAGAGGTTTGTCTGCTTTATCGACAAATCTTGAGTTTAAGATATCTAGAGCTATTCCTGTAAGGGAACCTTCTTTGCCCCTATATTTTATTTTTCTATCCCCCACTATTGTGGCTTTAATCTTTGGATGAATGGCGCCTGATTGGGTAAAAATTATTGTTTCACCTTGGTTTATTCCAAGTTTTTCAAATGTCCATTGTTCGTCTCTAGGTTTGTTGGTTAGGTTTTTGTGTTCTCTAATAAATTCACAAATTAATTCAGGGTGTTCTTGTATAAATTCTCGTTTTTTGTTTGGCCTTTTCCCAAGGTCGGCATAGTGCTCTAAAACCTCTTGTTCAACAATTTCAGGGTCTTTTAATTTGTCAAAAGTTTCATAGATTTGAAATTTCGTAGGCAAGTTTGTTTTGTTAAGGCTTTTTAACCTTGCCTCAACATTATTGGTCACGCCAATTTTTACAAGCCCTGACATTGAAATGTTTGTTATTAAATACAAAGTCTCTTTCATAAGAGGGTTGTCCTTTCGCGGTCAAAAAATTTAAGCATATATAAAAATATACTATATGCTTGACAAGGAAGAACATGGCGGAGAGGGTGGGATTTGAACCCACGAAGAGTGTTACCACCCTTACTTCCTTAGCAGGGAAGCGCCTTCAACCTGACTCGGCCACCTCTCCAGTGCTTGTTCTATGATTTTACTAGGATTTATTCTAAATGCGAATTGATTTCCGCAAGCTATTAGCTTATTGCTACAGGCCTTGGTCGAGAGTGATTGGCGTTATGCTGGTCACGTTGTTTTTCTTGGGAGGCATTGTATTCATCCACCCAGGAACTGATACTGCTAATCTTTCTTTTCTCCCTAGGGGAAACGAGTTGGTGCAGGCACAAACTGTTCTAGCCGAAGCCTTTCCACAGAGCAATCAATTGACACCCATCCATGTGATTGGTCGAGCAGATGATGGAACCGATGTTTTTGAAGAAGCCACATTAGAAAAATTTGATGAGCTGATGCAAGCCATTATTACAGAACCAACAATCTCAAGAAATCTGTCGCCCCATCATAAGCCGAAATCATACACCACTAGCTATCAAGCTTTTCGTTCCATGATGGGCACAGATTTAACAGGTGCCACCAGCAAAAGAATTGGTGAAGTCATTCAATCGGAAGTAAACATTCGAAATCCCTCCGCCGAAGAGCTGAACCAATTGTTAGCACGAAATAGCGAAGGCGAGGTGATTGGTGCCATCGGAATTGTCACCCTAGTTATTCCAGCCACCGAAACTTATTTCCAAACACTAGAAGAGGTAACCGCCGCTCAATATCGTGCCAACGACATTGCTGTAGCTGCAGAAATTCCAGGAATGAAAGTTCGCACATTGTCGCCAGCAAAACAACTCGAAGAAGAAAGCACCAGCGAGCAGACTGCAATTATCTTGGTGTTAGTGTTGATATTTGTCGTGGTGCTGGCTCTGCTGGCACTATTTTTCCGAACCTTTAGCGATGTCATCATTTCTCTATTTTCGCTTGGCATTATTTTAATCTGGGCGTTTGGGCTTCAGTCTTGGCTAGGCCCAAATGGTGCTGATGTGGTTGGCCCAGTTTCCATTCTTGTTGTGATGGTGCCAATCATTCTTGTGGGCCTATGTGTGGATTATATTTTGCAGCTCTATGGAACTTATCGCGATGTGCTGACCGACAAGGGCGACACCGATGATTCAAATCTAGCAATGAAAAAAGCTGTTCGAGGTTCACTCATCCCCTTGACATTGAGTGCCGTTGTAACAGCGGGCAGCCTGCTCACAGGAATATCGAGCAACATCGGAGCTACGCGAAACCTATCAATCATTGCTGGGTTGGGCGTTATCGGCGGGTGGATTGTGATGTTCACATTTGCCCCAGCCCTCAGGTTTAT
>JAHRAM010000107.1 GCA_020027305.1 Acidimicrobiia bacterium
TTAAACATTCTCTCATTAGCGCCTTGCTATTTGAAAAGCAATCTGGTAGTATGGTTGCTATGTGGGCTTTGGGGATATTTAAAGCAAAATAGATTTGCAACATAAAAACATATAAAATAAAGACATATAAAAAGGGAGTTCCTATGCTGGCAAATAATATATCTACCCCCCCCCCCCCCCCTGTCAGCCAAAAACCTCAAAGACTGCAAATCGCAAGCAATCCTTTCTTTGCCACAATTCCTTAGATAATAATTTCTTAGACGATAGGGGAATATCACTACCAACAATAATAATTGTTGCAGTTCTAGCACTTGCTGCAGCTGCTGCTGGGGTTATTATATATAATGCAGTTCGCGATCGTGGGTCAGGCATAGAAGAAGTTGCTGAAGTAATTGAAGAGGTTGAAAAAGAATTTGAAAAAGAGTTCGGCAAGGGTGAAAAGGTTACCCCTGAAGATCCTGATGACCCTGATGTCCCTGACCCTGTCATTCCCAACCCTAATCCTGGTAATCCTAACCCTGTTGTAGAAGCCACAACGACTACGACTACCACAACAACCACACAACCGCAACCACCTACCACTCAGCCTCCCCCTATTCCCGTTGCCAGTCCTGTTCAATGCGGCATTGCAGCCACTACACTAGAACAACCTCCAACAATTACTCAACCTGTTGCAACTATCATATATTTTTCTGCGCCAAAAACTAAATTAGTTCATAGATACAGAAATGGGAGGTGGGTTAGCGTATATGAACTGGCAGGAGGAAATACAGGAACCTATGCAAGAGTAGTTGCTGGTTCAACAACCTCATATTATTTCTATACTTCTGCATTTGATTCTTGGGTACTAGTTGAATCAAGTGATATTCCATATAGAAATTTGGCAACTAGAGTTGCAAACAGTGCAAATCATATTTCTAAACCAGCGAATTCCTCAATTCCGCCTTCAACTCCGCCCACATTTCAACCAGGTGTTGCGAATTATTTATCCACTTTTGGGAACCAAATCTCAAATTTTATTGTAGCTTCAGACGGTACTAAAAGTAGATATTTTCATCCAGGAGCTGGATTTTGGAACTCCTACCCAAAAACCCTACACACTTCAAATGAGTATGGCTTAATAGGTATTTCAAAGCCGTTAGCAGGTGGTTCTACAATTATTGATCCACCAGGATTCAATTCAGTAACATACTTTACTGCCCCACAAGTTCAAAGCGGAGGCACGCTAGAAACAGGAAACACAGGAACTTATGTCAAAGTAGTTTATAGCGGAGCAACTTCATATTATTTCTATAGCTCCATATTTAATGTTTGGGTGTTAGTTGAATCAGACGATTTGCCATATAGCAATTTAGCAACTAGGGCAGCAAACCTTGCAAACCATATTTCTAAACCCGCAAATGCCCCATCCCCACCTTCCAGACGACCTGAAAATCCAGTCCCTGTTTATGATTATGTGTGGTACGGAAGAAACGTTCGTACACGTTCATACCAAAAAGGCTTTTTTGCGCGCTTTGAAAATGGAAACACTGATATATATGCTTCAAATGGCAATCCTGATGATACTGTTTATTTGAATGGTTCGAATGTGTGGACACAGCCATCAGCGGGAGGCGAAGATACGCCACGTTCCCCACAAAATTCAAGTAGATTTGGATTAGTGGTATGTAGTGCACCACTCTTAAAAAATGGTTCAACATTTCCTAGCCCGCCGTCGATTACTAAAACTTGCATCAAGACACGCAACCTATTTAGAAGTGAAAACAACGCATGGCATGTGGGTGTATGGTGTACCAAGGGTACTACTTCAGGAATAGCAGTTATTAATGTGGATCGCTCCATTTTAAACTTTAATCGGATGGAGCTTGCAACAAATAGTACAGCGGATGCTGGTTGTGTGACTGCATTTGACAGTCATATAAACTGTTGGGATACTAGGGTGGGGTATCACAATGGGTCAAATACAAGCCTTCCTGTTGCTCACCGAATCAAGAGTGGTGCGCCTGATGAATTAAAAGGAGGCTCTATTAACCTAAACAGCACTATCTTGAGTGGTTTTGTAACTAGAGAAGATGGCTTGCGGTATAGTTGGGATGGGTCTACAACTCGCAGTGGAGCTGCATGGCAGACTCCTTCATTTACAGAGAGTGTTGTTTCTACTACTTCCACTGCTCCTATAGCACCGCTTACCACCCACCCATCTTGTGAAATAATTCGTACTACAACAGCAAACGAATTATGGTGCACCGTAAGCTCTACCCTGCGGAGACAAATTTCTTTGCGAGATCTTAGGGGTTACGGGAATTTTTCCACCTTGAGCGCTCAAATAAAAATAGCGACAAACAGTACAAACGATGCAGGTTGTGCTGTTGCTATAATTTTTCAGGGTCGTGGCTTTAGTAATGTCGCCCCACTTTGCTGGGATTCTGGGATTGGCTATTTTAGCCACGCGAGCATTAAACTTAACAATAGGCTGGTAGCTTATAATAGGGTTATGGCAGCAAGAGCATCCCTTACTAGTGGTGCTAAAAATGCAACTATTGCTCCTAGTAGCACTGTTTTGAGTGGCTCTATCAACGCTGGCGGTATAATAATACGTTGGAATCACACTACAACCCGTTCAGGTTACGCTTGGGAACTTAGTTAAGCGGCATTTAGCGTAACAGAGTAATCTAGGTTACCCATTTAGAATTTCCTTATTCTTTCAAAGCTATAGAAATAGACGGGGTTTGCCAAAAATTATTATGGGCTTTGCCTAAATTAATAATATGTCAATTAATAATATGTCTGCTCTGCCAAATAAAAGTGCCCCCACAAATATAAATTCGTCAAGAACAAAGCCCGCAATTTCTAAGCCCGCCCCAGACCTAATTTATGAAAAGGCATTGTGGAAGAAGGGGCGTAAAATCGTTTGTGGAATTGATGAGGTCGGCAAAGGAGCATGGGCTGGGCCTCTAACAATTGGGGTGGCAGTTGTGGGAGACGACAAGCCTCCCGCTGGCATCAACGATTCAAAAGCCTTGACAGAAAAAAGACGGGAGGAAATGTTTGACGATGTTGCCAGCTGGTGTAAGTATTGGTCTGTTGGTTCTGCCACTTCTAAAGAATGCGACGAGCTAGGGATGTCTCAAGCACAGCGATTGGCAGCTAGTCGGGCGCTAGATTCACTTGGTATAGTTCCAGATTGGGCGCTCTTAGATGGGAAATGGAATTTCCTAGAACCAGCAAATACCTCAGCCCAAAATATCCATACAACAAACATCCATGCAACAAATATCGTGAAGGGTGACCAAACCAGCCTCTCAATTGCTGCTGCTTCAATTTTGGCAAAGGTCAGCCGAGACCGCCAGATGAGAAAAATCGGCGACACTTATGGGCCATATCGATTCGCTAACAACAAGGGATACCGCTGCCAGTGGCATGTGGCAGCACTAAAGGCATGGGGCGCCACACCAATTCATCGAAAGAAATGGTCGTTTATGTCAGAGGCTGCATTTGGCGAGTGTAGCTATTAAAGATTTCAAATTTAACAAGTGAGCAGACAAAAGCAAAGCAAAAGAAGGTTCAACTTTCCCAACGTAAATTCTTATCAATATCTAATGCTTGGGTAGAATTTAAACTATGGGTCAACCTGTTACTGTCGTAAGCAAGCCTGTTAGTCGTCAAGGGATTTTGAGCTTTGAGCTAAATCGGTCAATCACTGGAATGGGGCATCGCAACTATTTTTCAGATCAATTCCTTAGCACTGCTAGCGATAGTACTGCCGAACAAGATTTTCAAAATGCTGACTTTTCTGACCAAGACATCGCTGATTGGGTAGCCAACCAACTATTTATAAAATTCCAAGCCGACCTAAAGAGCATCCACCTTAACAGCAATGTGATAACAATTGAGTTGAACGACAATGTGGCGGGCGGAGGCAACACAAACAAAACAAGCATCCAAACAGACATCACCAAGTTTCTGGAGGAGCTATTTCTGTTCTACTCGCTCTCATGAGCACCCGCCTGTTAATCATTTTGTCGTTGGCGTGTGGCTTTGCAGTCTTGGCAGCGTTTGTTATTCAACTATTGATAGCGAGATGACTGCTGAATCATTACAAGATGGCGACAGAAATACCAAGACAAAAATCAACAAGACGGAACACAAAATAAATTGAAGCACCTGAAAGCAAATTGTGTAAATAATTATTTAACAAATGATTAAATGTAAATTAAATTACATTAAAAAGTAGGTGAATAAAGTGACTGAAACAAATCAGCAGGATATAAAGCATCACGACCTAGCAATCATAGGTGGCGGGCCAGCTGGATATGCAGCTGCCCTTTATGGAGCAAGTGCTGGCTTAGATGTAGCGATTGTGGAAATGCGAAAGCTTGGCGGAACCTGCCTCAATGTTGGGTGCATCCCCGCAAAAGAGTTCTTGGAGTCAGCAGCAGTGTTTCAAACTGTCTTGTCAGCAAAAGAGTTTGGCACTGAAATTGATGGCGTTCCCACAATCAATATGGCAGAAGTTCAGGCTAGAAAACAACAAGTGGTAGAAAAACTAGTCAAGGGGTTAAGTGGCACACTCAAAAGTCGTGGCATCACAGTTTATTCTGGGGTTGGAACGTTAGCCCCCAATGAATCAAGTGACCCTGAGAAGTCTGGCGCGCCAAAGAAAGTTTTAATTAAAAATACTGAAAGCACTGCCACCACAGAAAATTCCAAAAAATCAAAACCTAGCACAACTCAAAACCCCTCAACTCAAGAAACCTCAACTCAAGAAACCTCAACTCAAGAAACCTCAGCTCAAGAAATCACCGCCGACCACATTTTGCTCGCCACAGGTTCTAAACCCCGCCAGCTCCCAGAATCAACAGGGCTAAAAGTTGATGGCAAAACAGTCGTTACCTCAGATGAAATATTGAGCTGGGATGAAAAGCCCGAGTCAGTCGCCATAGTTGGGGCAGGTGCCATTGGCGTTGAGTTCGCCTCTTTCTTTTCTGATATTGGGTCAGAAGTCATGCTTGTAGAAGCACTCGATGATATTTTGGCAGGCGTTGATCGAGACATCGCCAAAGTCGTGGAGCGGTCGTTTTCAACAGGAGATTTTTTCAATTCGCAAAACTTTTTTGTAATGATTTGTATGCCTTTTCTTGGCACTTTTTTTTAGCGACATCAAAGAATAAAATAATTATATCTATG
>JAHRAM010000117.1 GCA_020027305.1 Acidimicrobiia bacterium
GTTCTTCAAGAACCTTTGCGCCCATTTTTTCAAGAGCACAAAAAACTTCCACATCAAAAGCAAATCTCTTTACTTCCACCTTTTCAAAAACAGCTTTAGCAGTTGTAAGAGAAAATGCCTTGGCTCCGCAGTTTGTTCGCCCCAAAACTTAACAATGTTTTTTACCTCTTCCTCACTCACCCATGCCCCCTGAATACGAAGCAATGTGCCAGAGTTTGGCGAGCGAAGCAACATATCACCCTGCCCCACCAATCGCTCTGCCCCCTGCTGATCTAAAATAACTCGGCTGTCAGTCAAGCTGGAAACTGAAAATGCCAACCGAGCTGGAATGTTTGCCTTGATAACACCAGTAATGACATCAGTTGAAGGTCTCTGAGTTGCCACAATAAGATGGATTCCAACAGCTCTAGCTTTCTGTGCCAAACGGCAAATGTAATCTTCCACATCTCGAGCTGCTACCATCATCAAATCTGACAACTCATCAACCACAAGAACAATAAAAGGCATATGCTCATAGGGTTTTTCGCCTTCTTTTAGGTCATCTTTTTGCTTTAGCTTTCCGCTTTCAAGGGCAGCATTATAACTTGTCATCTCTCTAAACCCAGCTTGAAACAAAGTCTCATATCGGCGATCCATTTCTCTAACTGCCCAGCCCAGCGCATTTGCTGCCTTCTTTGGGTCAACCACTGGCGGCGTCAGCAAGTGGGGGGAATTTTCAAACTGACGCATCTCAACCATCTTGGGATCAACCAAAATGAAACGAACTTGTTCTGGGGTAGAACGCATGAGCATAGAAGAAATGGCAGTGTTCAAACATGACGACTTGCCAGCACCAGTAGCCCCAGCAATAAGAATGTGTGGGGTTTCTGCCAAATTCAACATCACGGTTGTGCCGTTGATGTCTTTGCCTAGCGCCACCTCAAGTGGATGCTTTGCATTGGCAGCTTCCTTTGAAGCTAGGTTATCGCCCAACAACACAGTCTCTCTGTCTTGATTTGGAACCTCAATGCCAATTGCCTTTCTGCCTGGAATAGGCGCCAAAATGCGAACATCTTTTGCTGCCATTGAATATGCAATGTCTTTGCTGAGCTTGGTAATGCTTGATACTTTTTCACCTTCATCTAGTTCTAGTTCATAACGTGTAACGGTCGGACCAATCACCCAGCCAGTCAAGGTTGCTTCAACTCCATGAGATTCTAGAGCGGTCATAAGTGCAGTGCTTTGATGTTCTACTGGAACAGTATTGTTTTTCTTTTGTGGGGGTGCGTGATTTAAAAGGTTCAAACTAGGGAGTTTCCATTTGCTGCTTTTGCGTTTTATGGGTTCAGGCTTTGCTTGTGCCGCAAAATCTTTTGCCAAGTTATTTTTTGCTAGGTCATCTTTTTCAGCGCCTTTTTCACTTGTACCTGCCCACTGCTCATCGACATCTTGGGCGCTTTGAAATTCTGGTATATCAGTTTTGCCATTGCTTGCTTTAGATTTTTTGAAGCTCAATTTCTTAGCCCCATTATCAGAATCCTTGCCGCCGACTTCAACCAGCCCATCATTTTCCTTTTGCTCTTCTTTTAATTCGGTGAAAATCTTTTTAGAGCCAGCAAAGAGCTTTTTGGCAAGGTTCTCAGATTTACTATTTTTTGAACCCCCTAAACCGTTTCGCCCATCAAGCATCGGGTCAAAAGTAGCACCAACTAAATCTTGTCGCAAATGTGAAAAGGTGTTTGATTTGCTGCCATTTTTTGTGGCTTTTGTTTTCGTCTTGAGTGTGACTCCTGATTCTTTGGCGACTAATTCTCTTGCAGGCAACTCTTTCACAGGTCGCGCACGCAAATAACGACAACCATTTGCAACCCATTTTGTTATCCATTTCAGCCAAGCCCGAAATGTGGTTCGAGTAGTGATGCTTAACCCAAGAAGCCAAAGCCCTACTAACACAACAGCACTTGCCATAGCACCCATCGCTGCTATTAGCGGAATGCCAACTAATGCCCCCAAAACTCCGCCAGCAGACCTCAACGTCTCTTCGGTTTCTTCTACTGGGGTTAAAAAAGGCTGCCCTCTTGTGATGTGAAGCATTCCCACAGTGGCAACCAAAACCAGCACTGCCCCAAAAATTGAAATAGCAAATTCATTTGAATTCACCTGCTCACTTGAATTCATTTGGCTTGCCTCGCTTCTTGACTTGATGGAGCTTTTCTTAATGCTATTTTTAGCATTATTTTTTACATTGCTCTTTTTCGCTCTATCTTTATCTTCTGAGTCTGAGAAATCATGAACAATCATCCAAGCGCCAATTACAATCATTATGGGTGGAAGCACATATCGAAATATCCCAAAAGCATTTCCTAAGAAATTGGAAAGCCCTTCTCCCAGACTGCTACTAGCGCCAAAATAAACTGATAAGGCACAGATGACCCCAAAGACAATTATAAATGTCGCCCAAATGTCATGTTGCCTGCTTGAAATCAAAGATTGTAATGAGCCAATTTTGACTGCACCATCTTTAGCAGAGCTCTCTCTAGAGAAGCTAGCTTTAACCGATTTTGTATCGTTCTTTTCCACCATAAGTTTTCACCAAATCTTGACCCAAAGATTGAGCCATAAATTTATATTTATAAATTGTAGCTCATGCATCCCGCCATTGCAAGAGTAGTTTAAATTTATCTACAAACACTTAAAGACATTATATGGTGTTGTTATATAATGTTGTTTTTAAATATATAGTGTGTTTTCACCATATATTAAGTAGCTTGTATTAGCTGTTCGCAATCAATATATTTCAATATATTTTTTAGCAAGATTTTACTGGAATTTCTTTTATAAGAATTGGGGGAAGGATTTACAATACTTTAATTTAACAACAAGAATAACCTTCCCCCAATGTTGCACTTAGCTTTTGGCTAAGGCAAATCTAATTTTGCTACATTACTATCTCTATTATGTTGTCGCCCCCATTATGTTGTTATTTCTAGTTTGTAATCATCAAATAGCAAGATTTAAGCAATATCACTAATCTGTAACATTTCCCCTAAATGGAGCAATCCACTTACAAGGATAATAATCTCTCGGACCTTCTTTATTAGCAACAAATCCTTCTGCTGAAACAGTTGCAGCACCATTCGTTGTTGCTTCGGCTACTTCTGAAACTTGTTCAAAAGTTTTTGATGATATATTAGTTCCTAACACCCTATTTAGAGCAGCACATTTAGAGTTGGCAACAGTTGTGCCAGTTACCTTAGTGGCAGTATAAACACCTGCTTTAGCTGTAGATGGTAAGCTGGTGTCTGCTACTGGGTTTGCCTCACAATAGTGATAGCCATTGGAGGCGTCAGTCTTTAGATGGAAATATGTTGGTGGGTTATAAGCGGCATTGCCATATTTCACAAGAGATGGGTGCCCAGTAGTGCGTTCTGAGCCAGTAACAAGTGCTGTTCTCCAGTGGCCATAGTGACCACCTGGAAGAGATGTCTTTGAATAAGCTTGATTTCCAGCTGTGTCAGGATCGACATCGGCAGTAGTAAAAGTTTCTACCTCAATAGGCTTGTGATAGCTAAAGCGAACTGGGAAATAAGTGCTTAGTGCCTGACAGGCTTGGAACCAACCATTAATTTGAGCATTGGTAACTCCAGTTGGCGGTGTCAAATTTGTCGGCACCTTGAACTCACATTTTTGTTCGGTGTATGGAGCATACCAAAGAATTGAGTGCCCATACCCACCGTTTTTACTTTGATAGGGATAACGAGATCCAGTTCTTATTATGGCAGAGTTTTGAGCTTGATAGCCCTGACCATAGGTACCCAACCAACCAAATCGCAGTCGTAATGCAGTGCCAGCTTTATCTGCGGCATCATTCTCGGATCCAGTGCCAAGTCGCTCTTGATCCTGTGTATATGACGTCATTTCTGTTAAGCCATGACGGAACCATTTTGCCCCATCTTTCCACATACTAAAAGAGGTTGTAGGGGTGTTGGATTGTAGCCAAGAATTGTTATTATCATTACTAGCAATACGATTCCTAAAGAAAACATTTCTATAATTAGTAGCCGTGCCAACCCCCCAAGTTGTATTAATGTTTGCATCAATACCAATTGAACTATTTAGAGCCCTAAAAGGGACTTTACTGATATTACCAGTAGATGTTCCTGCCATATTATAGTGCCACACAGTTGGGTTGTCTGCAGTTCCAGCTGTTCCATTTTTTCCACTATTATACCCAACAGCAGTGCAAGACTTTATATTGGTGTTTATAAGGCTGTTAACATTATTTAAATTGGCTGTGTTTATATTTGATGGTTGAGCAAAAGACCAAGGAAGGTTTGAAGGACGGGTAAACGGTGTATCTGAGCCACGAAGTGCACATTCCCGATAAATGTTTCCAAGTGCGCCACAACGCCCATCTCGTGTGCCTCCCGACGCAGGAGTTACATTATCACAATACTCATTAGCTTCAATAGTGTTAGTAGTATCAACTTCTAAATAATATCTTGGCTCCCATAGGTTGGTATTACTCTTTCGAACGTTTGGATTAGCCTCATTATAGCAAACATATCTATCGTATGAACTCCTAAAGCCCGCAATATATTCATTCTTAGAAGTATCTCGCTGGTCAATGCTTACAGCATGATAAAACTGCGTGTATTGATCGCAGGCATCATCGGTTGCATTTGGAGCTAGATAGTTAGGAATGTATCCACCACTTGCTCCTACAGCTGAAGGCGACTGTAAATAATCTGCATCAGGAAAGAAACTCGTAGAAGATAGTTGCGTTGTTTCTATCGGCTTACCAAATCCTGCGTTTGTGCCATAGGCATAAGTTTGTGAGCGAATGACATTTCCTGTTGGGTATGCTGAAGGTAGCCAAAGCTCATTATAGTTATAGTTAGTTTGGAGGCTTGAAAGAGCTGGTTTGAGTAGATGCCCATACCATTCATCAAGTTTTTGGGCAAGATTTGGGAATACATGTCCACCCCTATCTACAATATATGGCTTTTGTGCATCAGCAACAGTTGTTGCAATATTTCTCTCAACAAGATTCATATTTGCCAGCGAAAACAACTGCTCCTGGCTTGTATGCATCGGCAACGCCCTTATCTCAGGACACTTAGGGCGATAAGGTCTTGGATTAAATGTTCTACCTACAACATATTCACATTCTCCTGCTGTGGAATTATTAATAT
>JAHRAM010000119.1 GCA_020027305.1 Acidimicrobiia bacterium
GCTCTTCACCAGCAATATTTTCAATGCCCTCGGCAATAATGGCTTCAACATCATCTAAATTTTTTAGCTCGCCCTCGCTACTTCCGCCTGACCCAATTTCATCTGCAATATTTTCTGGGTCGATAAGATATTCAATGTTGTTATCTATTCCTGAATCCAGTTCATCATCTAAATCTGGGTCGTCTATTTCGGTGTCAACAATTTCATCTTCTTCTGGCTCTTCTGGAAGGTCAAGTCCGTCAATGGTATTTTTTTCTCTTGGCATTTTCTCCTAGCTTTCTTTTCTCAATACTTTTTAAATAACCCCCACTGCTAAAAATATAGTCATAAACATAGCAAGATGTCAAGCCCAAATTTAGTTTTTTTTGCGGCTTATTTAATATGGCTTATTTGAATTGCGAACGGAGCGCTTGAATTCCATTTATATAGCTCCAACTGGAATTGTAAATTCCATGCCGTCTCAGAGCTCCTAAACCTTGATAATAAGCACCTAGTGCATAGCTAGAGTTTCCAGCAGTTTCAGACATTAAGTATGCCATAAACCTAGCGCTCATTTGAACATTTTGCTCTGGGATGTATGGGTTCAACCGCCTGCCAATAAGTGCCTCTGAAACAAAGCTGACGGTGCTAGGGATGAGTTGTCCGATGCCAATAGCATTAGCAGAAGAAGTCAAAGAGTTATCCCACCCAGATTCCCACCAAGTTAATGCCAGCATCAAGTCGGAAGGAACTCCATAAGTAACAGCCCAATGATGAATGGTGCCAACAATTTTTGGTGAGGGAACGCGTATTAATTGCTTGGCATATATAGTGGTGTTTTCATTAAACCCGTTTAACTTGTTAATGGCAGAAGCAGATGTCTCAAACTTGGTAGCAATCTTTGCCAGAGTGTCGCCTGACCTTACGCGATATTGGAAACTAGTCGGAGCGCTGTCAAAATAGCCTCCTGAATGTTTAATGGTTTGGCCGATTTGTAAAAAGTTAGGGTTTGAAATGTTGTTTCGCTGGGCCAGCTGTGCCACAGTAGAATTTAATTTCACAGCAATTCCAGAAAGGGTATCGCCTGCCTTAACATAGTAAACCTTTTCTGTGGCAACTGAAGCCTGCCCTGAAATTTGAAGTTGTTGCCCAACAATAATTAGGTTGGGATTTGAAATGCCGTTTAGCCTAATTAGTTCAGCAACCGATGTGTCATATTTGTTTGCGATGCTCCAAAGGCTTTCACCAGATTGAACTGTGTGAGTTTGAGCTGAAACGGTAAAAGAAAAAATCAATACTCCTAAAACAACAATCACAGCGCCTCTTAGCACTGATATCGGTTTTAGGGATACAGGTTTAAAATGACGTCTTGTTCTTGACACATTTATCGTGTTTGTTTTTGCTTGCTTCACCATCAGCCTTTAACTTTTATTTGTTTGAAGTATTTATTAATAATCCTCCAACGCCAATATTTAAAGAATACAGTAGTGGCAATGATAAATCAATAGTAAATTTACAAAAATTGTAAAAGACTACAAAAGACCATTAATAAGGCAAAATAAATTATTGTTGCTTTTGACGTTTTTCTTCACTTCGCTTTTCAGCATTAAGGCGTCCAAGCGGAGGCTCGGGCGAATAGTTTACAAATTTAATTAACTCCCCTACAGCATTGTGCCCAGCTTCTTCACAAATTAGGCGATGCATTTCTTGTGCGACCTTACGATAGATAGGATGCCCCTGTTCTGTGGTTCTAAGCTCAATCAGGTGCATAGCCTCTCTGGCATTCATTTGCATTACAAAGCGGATATTGTGTGCCAAAGCAACAGCATAGGGCGCTTGTTGTGGAAATGCTTCATCTAACTGATAAAAGAGATGTTGGCTAAGCTCAATTCCTTTATCAAAATCTCCTTTTACCCTTGCCAACTCAATTGCCTCTGGGCGGTCATATCCATGGCTCACCCCTAACTTTTGCCATTCAATTGTCAAGAGGCGATGCCGTTGTAAATCCCTAAACGCCCCATAGTCGCACAAAACATCAAAGCGATAATAAGGGCGCTCTAAGGCACGCCCTGGTTTGTGTCGGCGATTAGTGCGATTACCCATATATGAGTCGACAATTGCCTTGCGATCCTCTGCCCCCATTGCTTTTACACGGCGTTCAATTTGATCTTCTGGCAAATCCAAATATTGATAAAGCATAGAGGCAATCATTTTCACTTCTCCATCTGGGTCAAAATCAACTAGGCGAACTATAGGCGCTGGCTCAGCCTCATCTTCACTAAACATCTCATCGGTCACGGCATACATTGATTCGCGAGTATCAGAGAGGTAGTTTCCATGAACCACACCCCTATCTTCTAAATCCACCCGCTTCAAAAACGAAGGAATGATTTTTCTAAGCTCCTTTAACATCAGTTGCCCATATTGTCTGGCTTCTGGAAGTGGATGAATGCTGAGGCGAAGCATTAGCTGTTCGAATGCTTGCCCACTTGCATAAATTCCCATATTTGAAAGTGAAGCAGCGGGCAGTAGCCCACGAAGAGAATCCAGCGCCTTTGCACGGATAGCATGATGATAAGCAATATCTGAATCTCCTTCCTTTTTTGGAAATGACTGCGTGAAAAATTCTTCCATTTTGGGTATCAGCTCTGAATAGTTTTGAAACATTCCATCCATTTTGGCAACGTATGCTGTGCCGAGGTTAGAGTCTAAAATATCGGGGTCACGATAATAGCGATACTTTCCTTCTTGTCTGGAATCATAAGGAACATATCGCGTGGATTGTTCAAGGTATGACATTATTCTCCCCCACTCAAGCACCTTAGTTAAGATGTTTGAAACCTGCTCACAAGCCAGATGAACTCCACCCAACTGAGCAATCGAATCATCGCCATAGTCTAAAAAGACTTTGTCATAGAGAGCTTCAGCTCTTTCTAACCCCACAGTTGCATCAATGCTGAGATCTCCGCTTATGTCTAGCTCGCCCACAAACTCATCCAAGAACAATCGCCTAAGACTTTTTTGGGTTCGGGAATATCTGGCAAACAGCGCCCCTCGCACTACCTCTGGCAAGTTAACCAAACCAAAAACTGGTTTATCTAAATTTGTGAAATAGCGCCGAAGGATTACCTCTTCGTCATCTGTGAAGGATTCAACCAAATATGGAGCCACAGAAATAGATTAGACGGAGTGCTTAGGTGTTTGGTGGTTTACATTAGAAGTAAAATCTTTTGCCACTGCATCTCTCAAGCTCTCGTTCGTTAAAAAATCAATTGCCGTAGCTGCCAGAATTTTTGCGCCGTCAATAACCCCTTGGTCTCCACCTTTTTCACCAGCAGCAGTTGCAAATTCTGGCGTGTGAACTGACACTCCCAAGTCTGAAACTTTTATCAACGGGTGAATGGCTGGGATTTGCTGACTTACATTTCCCATATCAGTAGCACCTGCCAAAAAGGTTTTTGAATCAGGTTCTTTGGGGTGGCGATTAACTAAGTTGGCATTCTCAACATAGCTAGCCAGCAGTGGTTCGTTATCCCACATTTCAATGTAGTCAGGGTCAGGTGTAGAAATTTCAATCTCACATTCAGCAGCCAGTGCCCCCGCCTCAAAACATTTCATCACACGAGGAATGAGCGATTTAAGATTTTCAAATGTGTCTGAGCGAATTTGATAATGCAAAACCGCCTTGTCGGGAATGACGTTTACTTGAACTCCGCCCTCTTTTAAAATGCCGTTAATACGTTCTTCGGGGCGAATGTGTTGGCGAAGGGCATTTACTGCCGCCATTGAAATATGAGCTGCATCTAGTGCGTTTCGCCCAAGGTGAGGTGCCACTGAAGCATGAGAGGGCTTTCCAGTATATGTCACAATTATTTGCCTGACGCCTTGAGTGTTCATTTTTGTCAGCTCTTTATCAGCAGGGTGAACCATAATGGCAGCATCAATGCCTTCAAATGCTCCATTTTCCATTAGCTTTACTTTGCCCCCTCCACCCTCTTCTGCTGGGGTTCCAATTATGGCTACACTAGCATTTTTGGCTATCTCGGTGTGTTTGTTTAGCAAAGCAGCAACAGCTAACCCAGCGCCAACTCCAGCAGTGCCAATGATGTTGTGCCCACAGGCATGCCCAATGCCTTCTAAGGCATCATATTCACACAGAACTGCGATTCTGGGGCTATTTTCTGCCCCGACACCATCAGCACCACCAACACCGGCGCGGGCGACAAATGCCGTTTCCACGCCGTAGGCACCATCTTCAACTGAAAGCCCTGCTTTTGAGATAGTCTCACACAAAATCTGACAGGCATGTTTTTCTTCAAAACAAAGCTCAGGGTGTGAGTGGATGCTGTGTGAAGCATCTAGCAAAACTTGTTGGTTGGCATCTATATAATTAAATGCTTGCTCTTTTAATTCGGTTGCTGAGATAGCACCCATAAAATCAATTTAGCCGAAATGTATTATTAAATTATTAAATAGGTTGGAAATACTGGTGACAGACAGACTAATCGCCTGCCTGAAGTGTGAGATGGAGATATATATCTATTGACAGATTAGAAGAAATAAAGAATTGGGGGAAGGATTTACAATACTTTAACAAAACAGATAACCTTCCCCCAATATTGCCTCAGTTTTTAAGCTAAGGCAAATCTATGGCACTAATTGGTAACATTTCCAGCAAATGGAGCACGCCACTTACATGGATAGTAATCTCTTGGGCCTTCTTTATGACCGATAAAGCCATTATTTGAAGCAGTTACAGGATTTGACGTTTCTGAAATATTTTCAAACTTCACAGTATTTGCTTGAGTCGTTAGCCCAAGAATATCGTTTAGTGGTTTACATTGAGTGTTTGTAACACTTGTGCCTGTTAACTTAGTAGCAGTATAAACACCTGCTGTGGCTCCTCTTTTTGGATTTGCCTCACAATAGTGATAACCATTAGAAGCGTCAGTCTTTAGATGGAAATATGTTGGTGGTTCATAAGCGGCATTGCCATATTTCACCAGAGCAGGGCTCTTGGTAGCCTTGTTTGCTGTGGTAAGAAGGTCAGAACGCCAGTGACCATATTCACCTCCCGGAAGTGCTGTAGTTGAATAGGTTGGAGTTCCTGATGCACTACCATTGAGATCGGTAGTAGAGAAATCCTTCACCTCAATAGGCTTGTGATAGCTAAGGCGAACTGGGAAATAAGTGCTTAGAGCCTGACAGGCTTGGAACCAGCCTCTCTCAGTTGCACTAGCACCTGTCGGCACTTTAAACTCACATTTTTGTTCGGTGTATGGAATGTATGGCGTCCAACCCCAGCCTCCGCCACCATGTGAATTTGCATGCGGGGTAGTAATCTTAATAAAAGTATTTCCTATTACAAAATTGGTGTAGCTACCCTTATTACTGGTATCGCCATAACTCCTACCGCTCCATGGAATAGCCATTCTCAAGCGAGCTGTATTTCCGCTACCCTGACTGTGAAAATATGCCAGCATGTTTGCAGAACCATAGCGAAGATATTTAACGGCATCATCATTCCATAAAGTCAAAGTTGAAGGGGTATTGGATTGTATCCATGCGCCATCGCTAGCACTAATTCCAAGGAGACCTTTTTGGTTTGCCGCAGGAGTACCAGGAAAGTCAAACATAGCGTCAATTCGAGAATCTACACCAACGGTAGAAAGCAATCTCTTATTGCCTGAAGTTGAGGTTGATGCGGCGTCATAATCCCATATATCTGGGTTGTCTGTTGTTCCATTTGTTCCATTTTTTCCGCTGTTGTAGCCAACGGCAGTACAACTCTTTATATTTGTGTTAATAAGGTGAGTAATACTATTTGGAAGTTTGCCTTTATTAGCATGTTCTACTGGGCGCGTAAAAGGCGTATCTGAACCAATAAGTGAACACTCTCTATAAACATTTGTGCCAGAGACAACAGCACAGTGTGTGGCTGTGCCTTCTTGAAAGGTTGCGCCTTGGTTCTTTAATACGTGAGACCCTTTGGTAACTCTTTGTTGAACGCCGCTACAATAGTGATTTGCTGGCAGGTTTGCGCTTGCGCTGGTATTTACATCTAGATAATACCTTGGCTCCCATGCTCCTGAGTTTGCCCCAACCGAACGATTGCCAACACCGCTAGGCTCTAGTAGGTTAGTTTGGCGTGTGCATACTGCGCTATTTTTCTCAGTTGCCGCGTTGCCCGACCAAGCAATCGTCTTTCCCGCCAATATATATATTGGTTGTGTGGCGTGTACTTTATTAATGCTTACTCCATGATAGAACTGCGTGTAATTGTCACAGGCAGCATCTGTTGCATTTGGTGCTAGGTAGTTAGGAATGTATCCACTACTTGATTGCCCAGTTGAGGCCGAAAGCAAATAAGTGCCATCAGTTGTGCCAAAATCAGTTCTGGCTGTTGCTGTTGTAGTTATCGGCTTGCCAAATCCAGTGGTGCTATAAGTCTGTGAGCGAATAACATTTCCTGTTGGGTATGCTGAAGGCAACCAAAGCTCGTTATAGCTATATGTTGTGTCACCGAGGCTGTTAACTGCTGGTTGAATTAAGTGTTGATACCACTTTGGAAGTTGCTGCTCAACATTTGGAACAGCATAGTTCTGGCGAGTCTTAAGATATGCTCGTGTTGTATTAGTGCTACCATGATTTCGTTCAATAAGGTTCATATTTGCCAGCGAGAACAACTGCTCCTGGCTTGTATGCATCGGCAACGCCCTTATCTCAGGACACTTAGGGCGATAAGGTCTTGGATTAAATGTTCTACCTACAACATATTCACATTCTCCTGCTGTGGAATTATTAATAT
>JAHRAM010000143.1 GCA_020027305.1 Acidimicrobiia bacterium
CTATGTTTTCCAGCTAGATAGCCAAAAGCAATTGCTGGTCCGATGGTGGCGCCTCCGCCTGGGTAGGCATGCCCGAAAACTCCAGCTGCAACATTTCCAGCAGCATAAAGCCCAGCGATTGGTTCGCCCCCGTGATTTAAGACTTGGGCATTTTCATTTATGCGGGGGCCGCCGTTTGTGCCAAGTGCGCCTAGATATATTCTGGCAGCATAAAATGGGGGGTCTTGAATGGGGCCGAGGTTGATTTTGGGGTTTGCTCCGCCGCCCATTGCGTTTTCCCAATAAACAGTTCCACGGTGGAATTCTGGGTCTTGCCCTTTTTTGGCATCGGTATTAAATCGCTCAACGGTTTCGCTCAGAGTATCAAAGGGGATGTCGATTTTTTTGGCAAGCTCTTCTAGTGTGTCAGCCATTGGCATCCAGTCAGGGGCAGGGCTCCCTGGCATTACATTTACAATCATGGTTTTTTCTTTAACTTTTGAGTCAAATATCATCCAGTTGGGGCCTTCGTTTGGATATTCCACTGTTACTGGGTCATAGTTGGTCATTGCTTTTGGCATATCTTGATAGGTTGTGCCTTCGTTTACAAATCGTTTGCCGTGTCTGTTGACGACAATGCTGCCAGCTAAGTTTCGTCCCGCCCCAAAATGATAGAGGGGTTCTCCCTCATAGCTCATAGAGGTATCTCTCATACATGGGTACCACCAAGCAGAATTCATGTTGGCGAGGCTTGCCCCAGCTTCCATCGCCATCACTAATCCATCGCCATCGTTTCCAGGGGGGCTTAGTGGCTCAAGCTCAGTGCTTAGGAATGCATTTTGTAGCTCACGGTTCCATTCATATCCGCCAGTGGCTAAGATTACGGCTTTGTTGGTTTTCACGAAGAAATCTTTTCCGTCTTTTTGTGCTCGCACCCCGATGATTTTTCCGTTTGGACTATTAGCTTCTTTTGCCATCACCAGTTCTTTGGCAGGGCATTCTACAAATATTTCAGTTCCGCGCTCAAGCACCGCTTCAAAAAGTGCTGCTACCATTGCTGCCCCCATTGCTCGGTCGCCGTTAGCTGTGCGTTTTTCAATGAGCTGTAAAATCTCAGTGGGGTCGCCGACCATTCCAGCAATAGCGCCCTCTTCCATCGTTAGTGGAGGCATATATGGGCTCGTTCTGAGTTTGCCAGCCCATTCGCCTAGGCGGGTGTTGGCTTCATATATAGATGGTTCAACTGATCTACCTTGGCGCTTGCCACCCTCTTTGTCGCCGTAATAGTCTGAGAAGCCTCTTGGAGCTTGCATTTTTAGTGGGGTGTTTTCTTCAAGGTAGCGAAGCGCCTCTGCTGCCGTGTCAACATAAACCTCAAGCAGATTTTCATCTGGCACTTTGTCACAAGTTAGACGTTTGAGATAGGCAAGGGCTTCTTCTCTGGAGTCGTCTACTTCAAGGTCTTTCATATGGTCGTTTAGTGGAATCCAAGGCATTCCGCCAGACACACCAGTGGTTCCGCCAATGAGGGGGGCTTTTTCTAGTAGAGCAGTTTTAGCGCCACCATCTGCTGCCAATATGGCTGCTATTAGCCCAGCACCTCCGCTTCCAAGAACTGCTACATCGGTTTCAAAATCCCATGAATCTGGGGCTTGGGTAAGCACATAAATAAATTACTAGATTTTTGGCATAATCAAAAACTCAGTTATATCTCAAAAGCAATCTTTCTCTCGTCTATGTCTAAAACCTTTTTTTATACTAAAACAGCTTGATACTCCACACATTTTCACTAATGCCTTCATCTGTACATAAAATCTTCCACACCAAAACCCTCTCCATCTCAAAACTCAGCAAGAAATTGGAATGGCAATCAGGAGGAGTAGTATTTATGTATGAGTATTTCTCTAGACAGTCTTTCTGAAGTATCTAATCTATTGCCAAATTTGGCGGGCGATTTAGAGCGGGTGGAAGAGCGATTGAAAATTGAGGTTGAGTCGAATGTGGATTTTCTCACTGAGGTGACCAGCCACCTCATTTCTGCTGGTGGGAAGCGAATTCGTCCTGGTTTTGCTTTGATGGCTGCCTATTTAGAGGATGAGGCTTCTGCGCCAGTTTCTGATGGTGTCATTTCGGCAGCTGTGGCGATAGAGATGGTTCATTTGGGTTCGCTTTATCACGATGATGTGATGGATGGTGCTAAGAAGCGGAGAAATATCTTGAGCGTCAACGCCAAATATGGAAACCATAATGCCATTTTAGCGGGCGATTTTTTGCTGGCTCGGGCATCTGAGCTAGTGGCAAGTCTTGGAGCTGTTGCCTCTGCCTTGCTTGCGAGAACCATTGCCAGCCTGTGTGAGGGACAAATCTTAGAGCATCGATTTATCGGTAACACTGAGCGAAGTGCCAACGATTATATGTGTGCCATTGAGGGTAAAACTGCTTCACTTCTTTCTACTGCCTGTGAGATGGGAGCGCTTGCTTCTAGAAATGAGGTTGTTGATTCTGGCATAAAAGGCGATATGAGAGTAGGGGAGTTTGGGTTGGCATACGGCATGGCATTCCAAATCATCGATGACATTTCTGACTTGGTGGGAAAAGATCAGGGCAAGCCTAGGGGAAACGACATAATGGAAGGAAACTATACCCTGCCAGTAATCTATGCTTTAGAGGAAAATCTGGAACTTAAAAAGTCACTTGATACAATGGGTGGCATAGAAGGTGAAGATGGGCTTAGCAAAGACAAGTGCCACCAGATTTCAGTAGAAGTGACAGAAACAGATGGGCCTAAGCGGGCAACAGAAAAGGCAGCAGAATATATTGCTACCGCAACAGATATTTTGACAAAATTCCCAGACAACCCATCTACTAGTGCCTTTCAAAGTGGGCTAGACATTCTTACCCACCGCCTAAAAGAACTAGCCTAGTTTTTCGAGGAATTTTTTAGTTATAAAATTCCTCAATTGGAATTCCTGATTGTTGGGATATTTTTTTCACAAGTATTCCATCTATTTCTTTCTTGTTCAATGGAACTACAGTCATCTTGCCATTGTTTTTGTATATGCGGTGACTGCCAGTTGTATGGTCCTCTACAAATCCGTTTGATTTGAGAATTTTTTCGATTTTGCGTTTTTGTACGGGTGTCAAGTCAGGCTGGAATTTTCTTAAGAATATCCAGCCCTGCGGCATCTTTCATATAGCGGGAGGGAGTTCTATTCATGTCATTAATATAAGTATCTAAATAGTCTTGCGATCTATTTAAAAATGGCAAAAGAGCTTTTTCCACTTCTTTTATTGCCATATCCTTTTCTTTTGTTTCTACAATCACTTCTTCGGGGTTTTTTGTTCCTATGTCATTAATTCTGCAAACAATATCTTCACGAGTCATATTTTTTAGAAGTCCACCAATGGCATCTATAAGCATTGTCTTTGCCTCTTCTACGTTATCACCATGCGTAGCCACACAAAGTTCTGGACATTCTGAAATGTAGATATAATCTTTGCCAGATTTCTTTTTTGTAATTATGCCAGTGAGTTTTAAATACATTGTTTCCATTTTATCTGACTTCAACCTATGCTGGCACTTTTGCTAGCATATCAATTTTTGCGGGTTTTTTTCTTGAAAGGTGGGAGGCGTTATCGACGGCCTCAAAATAATCAGTCGCTAAATCTTGTCGCCTGTCTACGTAATTTAGATATGGTGAAAACAACTCTTCTATTTCTTTGCTGAATTTGACAATAATTTCATCAGGATTTCCAGTTCCAATTTCATTAATTCTTTCTACGATTTCTTCAGGTGTCATACTTTCAAGGAGAAGGTCGATGGCTTTCATAAGCATTTCTTGTGCGTCTTCTATGGTGTCACCTTGTGAGGCAACGCAAAGCTCTGGACAGTTCGAAACATATTGAGTGTCGCCCTTTTCTTTAGAAACTATAAAGGTAAGTCGTAGGTACATCTCTTGTTGTGTGCTAAAAGCTAGTGATGTAAGCCATTGGTTATAACACATATATTACCAGTTAAAAAACAATAATACAAGGCACAAAATTGTGCGCTTGGATAGAATTTTTTACTTTAATTCCAGATTTTGATCAAAATGCTATAG
Organism: Acidimicrobiia bacterium; assembly: GCA_020027305.1. Taxonomy (GTDB): domain Bacteria; phylum Actinomycetota; class Acidimicrobiia; order Acidimicrobiales; family Hopanoidiivorantaceae; genus JAHRAM01. The sequence continues at coordinate 4,080 of JAHRAM010000143.1, forward strand.
TATTTATACGGTTTGCATCGGATTACTTTTGAAAGAGGGTTATTCTTGGGCGGGTTTGAGTGTTGGGAATAACAAGACATCTCGGATGCTTTTGGCGCCAGTAAGGAGCATTACTAGACGGTCAATGCCTATTCCTAAACCGCCAGTGGGGGGGAGACCATATTCAAGTGCTGAAATATAGTCTTTGTCAAACCTGATTTCATCTTCATCTTGGTGGGTAGCAGAAAATCGCTCTGCCTGGATGGCAGAGTCATTTAGCTCACTGAAGGCGTTGGCGATTTCATTCCCATTTATGATTAGCTCAAATCGCTCTACCAAGCCAGGTTTATCACGATGCTGTCTTGCTAATGGAGATACTTCGGCGGGGTAGTCGCACACAAAAACTGGCCCAACCAAATTTGGTTCAGTGGTCTTTTCATAAATTTCTAAGACTAGCTTTCCTGCTCCCCATTTTGATTCGGTTTCAACTCCTAAATCTTTAGCAATTTTTGCAAGTTGTTTTGCTCCCATATCAATGTCAATTTCTTTGCCACAATGTTCTAACACCAGCTCATAGATGGTTGCTCTACGCCACGGCGTTTTTATGTCAAGCGTTTTTAGGTTAATTTCTTTTTGCTCGCTATTTTCATTATTTTTTTCTTCACCATTTTTTTCATCACCGCTTTTGCTTTCGCGAGCAGGAATTCTCAGCCCGCCGTGAATTTCTTTTGCTAACGAACATATAAGGTTTTCGGTCAGCTCCATAATATCGTGATAATCGGCATAGGCCACATAGGCTTCCATCATCGTGAACTCTGGATTGTGACGTGGCGACAAACCTTCATTTCTAAAAACCCTTCCAATCTCAAACACTTTTTCAAAGCCACCTACCACTAGGCGCTTTAGATAGAGTTCGGGCGCCACCCTGAGATACATATCCATATCAAGTGAGTTGTGATGTGTTTCAAATGGGCGGGCATCAGCTCCACCAGGAAGGGGCTGGAGTATCGGGGTTTCAACCTCTAAAAATCCTTGCCCTTCAAGGTAGCTACGCAACGATGAAATAATTCGACTTCTGTCCTTAAAGGTAGCAGCAACATCCCTATTGACCCATAAATCTAGCCACCGTTGGCGATAGCGTAAATCTTGGTCGCTCAAGCCATGCCATTTTTCGGGGAAGGGCTTTTGAGTTTTTGCCAGCAACACCCATTCATCTACTCTTACAGAAAGTTCTCCACGTTTAGTTTTTATGACCTCGCCTTTCACACCTACCCAGTCGCCAAGTGATAGGTTGGTGAACTGTTCATATTCAGGGGTATTTTTGCTCTGGGCAAAAAGTTGGATAGTGCCACTGGCATCTGCCATTTGGGCGAATGTGATATTTCCTTGATTCCGCCTTAAAAGAACCCTGCCTGCAACACTGGCATTTACACCAGACCCTTCTCCCTCACTTAGACTGGAGAATTCATCATGTAGTCCAGCGGCTTCTGAATCTTTGTCAAAGCTATATGGCACACTTTGGTTTTTAGAATTTGCTTGAGTCACTGGTTCATCTCCCAAACGACTCTAAGCCCATGTAGGGTAATCCAAGGCTCCACCAAATCAATGTTTCTAGTGTGTGGGGCAATCAAGGGAGCTAGCCCACCTGTGGCAATCACTTTGGTTTCACCGACTTCTTCTTTCATTCGGTCAATTAGCCCATCCACTTGCCCGGCAAAGCCATAGACGATGCCAGATTGAAGCGAGCTCATTGTGGTTTTACCAATGGCAGATTTGGGAGCCTTTACCTCAACAGCAAACAAAGCTGCTGCTTTATCAATTAGGGCATCGAGGCTGATTTCAATTCCTGGTGAAATGGAACCTCCCAAATATTGCCCTGACTCGCTGATAACATCAAGCGTGGTGCCAGTTCCAAAATCAGCCACGATACAAGCCCCATCATAGAGGTCGTGTGCGCCGATGGCGTTGGCGATTCGGTCAGCTCCAACCTCTTTAGGGTTGTCATATAAAATGTCAATGCCTGTTTTTACCCCTGGCCCTAAGATGAGTGGTTCAAAATTGAAATAGCGCCCTACTAGCTGCCTCAGGTTAGCGGTCACTTGGGGAACTCCAGAGGCGATGGAAAATCCGCTGAGGTGCTTGAGCCAGTCTTTCCCAGTAAAGTCTAAAAAGCCATCTATTAAAACCGCCAGCTCATCTTCTGTTCGCTCTTGTATGGTTGAAATTCGCCAGTGCCCCAAAAGCCCGGTTTCTGATGTGCGATTATTTAGGTCGGTTTCTGCTTCAAACAGCCCAAAAACCGTTTGGGTATTACCACAGTCAATTGTTAAAAGTAGTTCGTCTTTGCTCATTTATTTTATATATATTTAGCCACTTGTTTGACAGTTGTCGTTTATGTTTGTTCAAATTCTAAAATATCTAAGCGATTTTGTTTAGTTTAGGGCTATATAATGTCTAACGACATATCTAGGGCTGAGCTAGATTTTGTGAGGGCACCGATTGAGATGTAGTCAACTCCTGTATCGGCATATTTTGCGATGGTGTCGATGTTTATGTCTCCAGATGCTTCAATTGGGCAGTCAGGGTTTTTTGTTCTTATTATTTCTATGGCTTGAGCTATTTGTTCTAGTGCCATATTATCTAAAAGTACAGCATCAGCATTAGCGTTTGTAGCTTCTTCAACTTGGCTGAGTGTGTCGCATTCAACTTCAACAACCAGCTTTGGATATTTAGCGCGAGCACTAGCAACTGCATCAGCAATTCCAATATATGCCAAGTGGTTGTCTTTTATCAATATAGCATCAGCCAGACTAAAGCGATGATTAGTTCCACCACCTGCTAGCACGGCAGCTTTTTCTAGGTGCCGTAAACCTGGCGTGGTTTTTCTGGTGTCAGTAATTGTAGTTTTACCTTCAGCTTTTTTTACAAACTCTGCTGTTAGGGTAGCGATGCCAGAAAGGTGTGATAAGAAATTCAGCGCAGTTCTTTCTGCTGCCAAAATTGACTTAATCTCACCTTCTATTTCACAAATGGGTTGCTCAGGTGAAATCTCGTCGCCATCTTTGGAATGCCAGTTCAGGCTGACTGTTTCATCTAGCAGTTTAAATGCGAGGCTGGTCGGCTCAACTCCAGCAAGGATGCCTGCCTCAGATGTATTGATGTTTGCTTTGACCTGTTTGCTTTTAGGAATTAGTTGACTGCTGGCATCATTTTTTATCTTTAACCCCTCCAAATCTTCAATCAGGGCATCTTTGACTATTTTTTTCGTTTTAGCGTGAGACATTGTTTTCAGGGGTTTTATTTACAGAAATAGTGTTTGCTGGTATATTGTCAATCAAGCGAACTTCACCTACTTTAGCTGCTATCAAAATTCTAACAGGGGATACAATCTCTTTGCCTATTTTCGTTACGGGCATTAGTGTATTTTCATCTCTGATTTCTAAGTATTCAATTTCGCTAGCCTTTGAAAGTGCCTGCTTCATTTCTTTTACGATTTTTTCAACATTGGTTTCGCCATTTTGAATTAAATCTTTACCAAGAAATAGAGCTTTAGAAACCTCAAGTGCTACCTCAATATCTTTGAGTAAAATATTTCTACTTGAGATGGCAAGACCGTTTTCTTCTCTAACGGTTTTACATCTTACAATTTCAACTGGGAAGTTTTTGGTTTGAACCAACTCTGAAACAACGAGCAATTGTTGCCAATCTTTTTCGCCAAAATAAGCTCGGCATTTTCCAACGATTGAAAAAAGTGCACTCACAGCATGGCAAACCCCTTCAAGATGACCTGGCCGTTTTTCGCCTTCTAAAATTTCAAATAGGTGAGATTCAAACAGGGGAGCTCGAACTTCATCCATAGGATACATTTCATCATATGATGGTATAAATAAAATTAAGCTACTTTCAAAAAAGCATTCTAAGACTTCTATATCTCGGTCAAGGTCGTTTGGGTAAGTTTCTAGGTCTTTTTCTTTGTTGAACTGAAGTGGGTTTACAAAAATGGAAATCACAGTAACATCATTTTCTAAAATGCTTTGCTCAATTAGACTTAGGTGTCCTTTGTGTAAGGCTCCCATAGTTGGAACGAAGCCTATTTTTTTGCTCTCTTCTCTAAGCCCATCGGTTAGTTTGCTTAGCTCAGCACGGGTTTTAACAATTTGTAGTTTTGCTGGTTCTTTTAGGTTTAGCTCACCTTCAACCCAAACCCCTTCAATGTGATAGTTGCTACCAAAACTTTTTTTGTGAGGTATTTTTGCAAGCCCCTTTTTAATTTGGGTCTTTAGTTCCTTTTTCATTTTTAGGTCTAGAAGCGGTAGTATTACAAACCCTCTGTTAAACATTTCTGGGTGAGGAACACTTAGGTCTGGTTCATCTACTGTTTCACCTTCAACAAAAAGCAAGTCAAGATCTAAAGTTCTTGGCCCATCTTTGATAGTTCTCTGGCGTTCAGCTTTGTTTTCTTCTGCTTGGCAAACTTGAAGCAGTTCATGAGCTGACAAGGTGGTTTCAATTCGCACTGCCAAGTTTAGAAATTGCCCTTGGTCGAGGTAACCCATTGGGTCGGTTTCATAAAGTCGAGAAACCTGAATAGATGAAATATCTTCAACCTCTTCAAGGTTGTTTACAGCTGTTCGCAAAAATTGCTTGCGGTTGCCCAGGTTAGAGCCAAGCCCAATGTAGGCAGCTCGTTTTTTCACTTTCTTGTTTTCGTTTAGTTGATTTGTCTTTAAATAAGTGCGTTTCGCCCGCTATCATTAGCCCGAGTTATTGAAGCTAATCTCGTGTTCGAGTAATGATTATTCCAGAATACTCAAGTGGATAAGAAACTGGAGGTTGGAGCTTTCTAAGTGCTACTTTGACTTTGGCTATTCGTTCATCGCTTAAAATAATATCTGCAATTATTTGTGCCATACGTTCAATTAGCTTGATTTTGTTGTCTTTAAAATAATTGTTTATTTCTTCAAGTACCCAGTCGTAGTCAATGGTGTCGTTTAGGTCGTCTGAGGCAGCTGCTTTTCTAGTATCAAATCGCATTTCAATGTCAACCTCAAACGGTTGGCGGCGCTCATGTTCTTCTGGCTGGCAACCACAATAAGCCATCACTTGGATTCCGTTTACTAGCAGGCGGTCTTTCATTGGTGAATAAATAAAGTTATCAAGGTGATAGAGGTGTTAAGCCTTTTTATTTCCTAGGTGCTGAAGCTGCCCTCTTTTTGGGTGCAACTTTTTTGGAAGCCACTTTTTTAGAGGCAGTGCGAGTTTTTGCTTTTGAACTAGGAGTATTTTGTTTCCTAGCTGGTTTTTTGGCAACTACTTTTTTTGCGTTTTTTGACGTTTTAGCATTTGACGTCTTAGTAGTTGCCTTCTTAGCACTTGTTGACTTTGGATTTTTTGATTTATTTTTTGTCTTAGCGTTTGATACTTTAGAATTTTTTGAGTTTGTTATCTTTTTTGCTCTTCCTTCTCTTTGACTGGAACTTTTTTTGTCTTTCGTTTTTTGGGACGGTGTGGTTTTTATGAGTTTGATGTGTGAACCATTTTCTGAAATACCACTTTTTGAATTGGCAACATTATTTTTGCCATCTCCATGTTCGTCATCTCCACCCCCATCATTACTTTTTACCACACGGGCTTCTAGAGCTTCACCTACCAGACGGACAAGATGTTGCCCTTCCTCACCTAATTTTTTGCCCTGTTTGTTTTCAACATACAAAACAGCTTCTGATTCATTACGTGCTCTATTAGTCGCCAGCATAAATCCAACTAAGACTCCAGCTACAAAATCAGTTCGGCGGTAACGGTGCATTAGTAGCTTTTGACCCTTGGCAAGTTGCACTTGAAGTAGCTCAAAGAGTTTTAGTAGTCGTTCTCCACCCACATTTTCAGTGATGGGAAAGTGTAAGGACTGAATACCACTCTTTTTATAGTTTTGTAGGTTTTGAGGCGTAGGCAAAAGTGAAATTATAAGGTCAAAATTCTCTCGCTTCACCCATGCTATTTCAACGTCTCTTCTCACCATGCGATAATTTTTCCCAAATCCTCCAATTTCTTCAGAAACAAAGAATCCCTCCACCACCTCCATAAGTTTTTGTGGTTGGATGCCCTCAGCCCATCTACGGTTCATTACATAAAAACTCTACCCACAAAAAAGGCGAAAATTTCACTAATTTTTGAAATTTTATTAAAACAGGAAAAAATCTAGCTCAATTTTGAATATATTCGTGGATACTAGATAGTTGTCGATATTGCTGTTTGGCGTCTAAGCCATACCCAATTACAAAAACTTCATCTTTCATTTCAAATCCATAATAATTGGGGAGTTTTTCATTCTTCCTTGACAGCAGAAGAGCACATGTAGCGAAGCTTTTTGGATTGCGTGCCTCTAGCATTCTACAGAGATAATCAAAAGTTAGCCCGCTGTCTATGATGTCTTCTACTAGTATGACGTCTCTGCCAGCAATGTCGTTGTCTAGGTCTTTTATTATTTGGACTGTTCCTGAGGTTGTAGTGGACTTTCCATAAGAAGAAACTCCGATGAAGTCAAACTCAAGTGGAATCTCAATGGCCCGTGCCAAGTCAGCAAGGAAAACAAATGCACCGTTTAACACTCCAATGATTAGAGGGTTTTTATCGGCGTAATCCTTGGTTATTTGGTCGCCTAGTTCTTTTACACGGGTGGCGATTTCATCTTTGGAGTATAAGATTTTACCAACGTGTGTGTTGATTTTGTCATTTCTATCTTTGCCCATTTTTTTATAGCTTTTTAGTGGCTTTAATTTGATTTTATTTGTTTTGCTGTTGGAATTATTGCTTATTTGCCATCTGACGTTGGCTGCTTTTTTAGCGGTTCTAGCTTTAGTTTCATGGAATTTCTAGAGACTCGATATCCGCCTGGAATTTCAGTTGCTAGGATTTTGCCATTTGCTACAGAAAGCACACGGTTGATAGCTGCTTCATCTGGTGGGCTGGTTTTAGACAACCATTTTTTAATAGCCCATTTCGCTAAGTATGGGTCTAGTTCTTTCATGGCTTTGGCATCTGTAGGGTCAATATTTTCAGTTAGAGTATCTAGCAATTCAGAATTTTGCCTAAAGATGTCTGCGCTCCGACATAAAATGGGAACTACATCTCGCTTGGCAATTTCATTCAGTAGGGGAATGACTTCGTTTCTCACTCGGTTGCGTCTGAAGTTTGGGTTTTTGTTCATTGGGTCGGTGAGATAGCTGATACCTGCTAACTCACAGATTTTTTCAGTGTCTGTGCGTCTTAGTGAAAGCATAGGTCGTCGTGCATCTTTTTTCATCCCTGCTAGTCCTTTTGTTCCTGACCCCCATAATAAATTTAAAAGAATTGTTTCTGCTTGGTCGTCTGCTGTATGCCCCAACAGAACGTCTTTGGCGGCTGTTGCTAAGGCCAAATGTCTAGCTTCTCTAGCGTTGGCTTCTAGGTTTGAGCTAGGGTTCCTTTCACGTCTAACTTCTGCTTTCAAACATTGATACTCGGCATCTAAGTTTTTTGCCAAGTTGCTGACGGTTTTAGCATCTTCTTTTGAATCTTGTCTGAGCCCGTGGTCTACATATAGCAGTTGAAGGTTTAGATTGTTTTGGCGAGATACAATAGATGTCAAGATAGCAAGAGCAGTTGAGTCAGCACCCCCTGAAACCGCGCAGCTTATAGTTAGTTTGTTGTTTGGTGTTGGTGTATCTGGTGTTATAGAGTTCTCGGCGCGATTTTTGAAATTAGCATTTTTAATTTCATCAATGCCTTGAAAGTTGCACTTTTTTAGGTAGGGTTCAAAGTCTTTAGCTTGTAGCTCCAGCATGTTCTTTTTTGTGCCCCTTCTCAGTTTCTTCCCCCTTTTCTTTCTTACTCTCAATATTTTCGATACGTTCAATCCAAAGACTGGGATTGTTAATCTCTTCCATAGATGGAAGGTTTTGAGGTTGCTCCCATGCTTGGTTCAAGAGAGTGTCTCCGCCTTTTAGCTGTAGTTCCTTAACAAAATTTTCGCCAGCTTCATATTGTCTGAGCTTGGTGTCAATACCAAGTAGCTTTTGGAACACATTGATATTTTTTCGCCTGTTTCGAATTACTCGGTGAAATCGCTCAAGTTCTTTTATTTGGTTTTCGGCAGCTTTATCCATCATTACCTCGCCGTGCCCTTCTAGCAGGCTCATCATTCCACCCATTGTTTCATAAATTTCAATTTGTTCATCGTTGCCGATTAGATAGGGGAGGCTGTTGT
>JAHRAM010000154.1 GCA_020027305.1 Acidimicrobiia bacterium
CTAAAATTACCCTAAAAAAAACAGGGGGTTTTAAGCTAAAATTAAATTTAAGATAACTGCTAACATTATTATGAATGTCTTTAAGTCCCAATTTTTTTAAAAAAAATTGGGAAATATAAAAGAAAAGGAAAAATTGAAAACCAAAAAGGAGTTCTAGTATGCCTAAGGCCAAAACCGCTAAGTCGAAAAAATGGGTTATCTCTGCTATCTTTCTTGCATGTGCTCCATTAGTCGTGAGCCTGCTGGTGAGCGCAGCAGTTGTAATATATACGGTTCGCCCTCCTATCCCCTTTTCGGAATCCCAAACAAGAACCCTACCAGAAGGGCCATATGGCACCGGCTCAAAAACAGCAGAAGAGGTTCCATCTGGAGCGTATAACCCTACACCAATTACCAATGAATCATTTGCTGTAGAAGCTAGTGCACCTGAAGTTGCAGCACCTAGAACATTCCATATAGAAGGAAACTTGGTTGCCGTAGCAAATGATGTTAATAGCACCAACCTTTTAATACAAGGACCTAGAATCTGTTTGCCAAAGAGTGCAGACACGGGTAGCACAAATATATTCTGGCTCTCTTATGAAAAAGTTGAACTAGAACACCTTTCTGCTATTAAGCTTCCAAGTGAAGCACCGTCTGGTTGGAATGGAACAGCTGCATTGCCATCAAGTGGTGCTACTGGTTGTCCTACGGGAAGTTCTGAAAATCAACAATTGCTTTCTTCTAATTTGTCCAATCTAGACAACTGGAAGGGGCAGCTTCAAAAAGTTAGAGCACTTCACATTGACAAAGATGGAACTATCTTTATAGGTGAAGGCATAGATAGCTTTAATTTCTTTTCATTTAGACTTCAACAATCGTTTCGTGGAACACTGGGGCAAAATCGTCTGATTGTAGCAACACCAAATGATGCATCTGACCCAGAAAAAGGTTATGAAATCTCACATGCCAGATTGTTTAACGCTAGCTCATACGGTTCTATAAAAGATATTGCTGTTGACTCTCGTGGAAATATATATGTTTCTTCACAAAATGGCAACGACACATATATTCTTTCATATCAAAGACAAGACGATGGAAGCCTTAATCCCTTAAATGGCTCATCGCCACTTATATTGAGAAATACAATAAATGTCTCTATAACATTTGGAGAGGCAGAGCAAAGTAACAACAACTTATATGCAACCATAAATGAGCCTATCTTAAATAGCACTAGCCAAAGCACAGAGATTAGACAGTACTCAACTACTGCCTCTGGTAGCCTAACTCTTGTTGCTGGACTTGATAGAGCCACCAATTGGTTGGATACAAACTGCTCATTGCCAGAAAAAGTTAGAACAATAAACCCAATAACCCTTGAAGTTGAATATAGAGTTTCACCGCCAGGAAGTTTTTCTACCCTAGCAGGTATTGCCGTTGATAAATTTAGCAACATTCATGTTGTAGATGGAATCACTGGAAACTGTAGCACCATAATTAGTTTGACATCTGCATCTGGTCAATATTTACCATCTTCAGTTCTTGGGAACCGCCCAAGATATTATAAGAGCGATGGAACACCTAGAGAAGATAGAAATTTAAATGTATTGCGAACTACTGCTATTGATAGAGAGCTGAACTTCGCTCACTTCTCATTTATTGGCCAAGGTTCTGAATCCACTTTACTTTCGCCATTAGTCATAGATAACGATGCCAATGTGTTTTACACTATTGGGCAACAAGGCATCAGAATTGTTCCAACTGGAATAGCACAACTTAGAGAAGGCTGGAATCAAATTAACTGGGGTGGAAGTGATGACCCTGATGGAAATGGAGCTATTTCAGCTATTACTACTCCAGAACAACTTGCTGACTATTTAGGTGGAGATGTGTCAAAGATGCAGGCTTGGGATGCTCAAACACAGTCTTGGGCTAGCTGGCCAAATGGTGGCTTGAACTCTTTGGAAAATGTCAACCATCTGTTTGTAAAGATGGAAACAGGTGGGCAGTTTATTCCCTATATTATTCAAGACTCCACACCAACTGAAATTAATTTGTCTTCTGGCTGGAACTTAGTTACCTTTAGGGGAGATCCTGGAAAAGACTTATATTCTGAAACTTGGGGCAACCTTCCTTATGCTAGTTGTTTAGCAAAAGCTGTAAATGCTTCTGGGGCAAGACTTATTGCTGTGTATTGGTGGAACCCAATTTCTTCTAAATGGGATAGAGGATACTTCCCCACTACTCCTGATTTTGAGCCTGAAGGGTTTAACACTGTAAAAGCTCCAACATCAACAAATCAACTAGGGGGAGATAGCGATACAACTGGTATGAGCTTTGATGATTCTATTCTTATAGCACTTGATTCAACTTCACCCATTAATTTGTCTTGGGAATCTACTTGGGCACATTCTTGTGGGGAGGTTGGGTAGTTAGGCTTTAACTAAAACTAATGATTTAATCAATTAGAAGCTCACTAAACACAGTTTTATTTCTTGGAAAAACTTCCACAGAGTTTGATAGTGACTTTAAGGTCAAAGTCTGTAGCTACCAAACTTTCTACCTATAATGTCTTTCCTTGCACCCCTTTTATAAATAAATTTTTAAGCCAAATACTTGGTAGTATTGTTAATAACTTTACAAAATGTAAAAAATCTCAGGAATTAAAAACTGCCTCTAGGCAAAAAATATATGAATACTAGGGTGCTGAAAGGAATTGTGGCATAATATATGGCTATTAATATGTTCTCAAAACTGCGAAAGCGAATTTTTTCTATTATCCTTCTTGCTTGCGTTCCATTAACTGTCAGCTTGCTAGTAAGTGCATCCTCTGTACCAGGTATCCTCCGTGCCACTACTACCACCACTAACCCACCTGATGAAAATAGCCCGCCCAATACAAATAATCCACCAGCAAAATTCTCGTTCGTAGAGTCTGAAACAAGAACTCTACTAAACGCTCCATATGGCACCACCTCAAAAACAGCAGAAGAGCTTCCATCTGGAGCATATAACCCCACACCAATTACCCAAGAATCCCTTATACACGAAGTTACAGCTCCTGAGATTCAAAACCGCCCCACTGCATTTTATGTAAAAGAAAGCTTAGCGATTGTAGCAAACGATAGCCCTACAAGTGGACTTAAACTAAATGCAACGGTTTCATGCTTGCCCAGTGATGGAAAAAGCGGCAAAGTAAATGTCTTTGGCCCAACCAATGAAAAGGGCGAGCTAGAACATCTTTCTACAATTGAGCTTCCCAACGTTGCCCCTTCTGGATGGAACGGTGACCCAGCATTGCCCTCCAGTGGCTCTGGTGGTTGCCCCGAAGGAAGTTCCCAAAACCAGCAATGGTTATCTTCTAACATCACAGCATGGAAAGGTCAGTTCCAAAAAGTTAGAGCACTTCACATTGACAAAGATGGAGCCATCTACGTGGGTGAGCGAGCAAAAAATTTTAATTTCTATTCACTACGTTTTCGAAAAACATATCGTGGAACTTTTGGGCAACATCGCTTGGTCATACTAACACCCAATGATATAGACAACCTAGGGAAGGGATATAGTGTCTCAAACGCTACTTTATTGAATTCTGAGAGATATGGAGAAGTAAGCGATATTGCTGTTGACTCTCGTGGACACATATATGTTGCGTCAGGAAAAGGTATTGATACCTACATTCTGGTGTACCAACGAGCTAGCAACGGGAGCCTCACCCTTTTAAATGCTTCTAATCCAACTTTTTTAAGGGGAGCACGTAATGTTACTATAACTTTTGGGGATTCCAACCAAACTGAAAATTCTTTGTTTGTAGCAACCAATGAGTATCCACAAAGTGATTTCCTATTGCCTGATATAAAAATTAGCCAATATTCAACTGACGTTTCTGGGAACCTAACATTAGTGTCTGGCCTTGACAGAGATACAAATTGGCTAGATACAAATTGTGAACTCCCAGACAAAACGAAAACCCTAAACCCAATAACCCTTGACGTTGAATACAAAATTGTTCAACCGGGAAGTTTTTCTACCCTAGCAGGCATTGCCGTTGATGAATTTAGAAATATTCATGTCATGGATGGCGATTCTGGAACTTGTAGCACGATTGTGAGCCTAACCCCTGCTTCTGGTCCATATTTACCATCTTCGGTTCTTGGAAATCGCCCAAGGTATTATAAGAGCGATAAAACATCTAGGGCAGATAGAGATTTAAATGTGTTACGAACTACTGCTGTTGATAGAGAAGTTTCTCTTATTCACATTGTTCCTGGTGTTGCAGGTAGTGGCGATTTCAGCCGAACAACAAAACTACTCATAGATAGCAATGCCAATGTGTTTTATACTATTGGACGAAAAGGTATCAGAGTTATTCCAACTGGAATAGCACAACTTAGAAAAGGCTGGAATCAAATTAACTGGGGTGGAAGTGATGACCCTGATGGAAATGGAGCTATTTCAGCTATTACTACTCCAGAACAACTTGCTGACTATTTAGGTGGAGA
>JAHRAM010000156.1 GCA_020027305.1 Acidimicrobiia bacterium
AATTAAAACAGCAAACATCAAACATCAAACATCAAACATCAAACATCAAACATCAAACATCAAACATCAAACATCAAACATCAAACATCAAACATCAAACATCAAACATCAAACATCAAACATCAAACAGCCGCAACCCAAATATTAAAAACTATAAACAATAAATCAATTTGAATTAACTTTAATATATAAATGGCAAATACATAATAAAAATGGCACAAAAGGGAAAATCCAAACCAAGCTCTGGCGCTGTTTCAAAGTCAAAGTCAACATCTAAGCCAAAATCTAAGCCCACCGCAAAATCAGCCGCGAAATCAAGCAGTGGTCGAAAGGTCGTTTCTACCAATCGCCGTGCTGGCTTTGACTTCCACTTGCTTGAAAAATACGAGCTTGGGCTTGAGCTAAAAGGTAGCGAGGTGAAATCACTTAGGGATGCGAAGGTTGAAATCGCAGAAGCATACGGACGAGTTACAGATGGTGAACTGTGGCTGGTTTCAATGCATATTCCAGCTTATGGGCCATCTGGGGCAAGCGGGCATGAACCAGGCCGAAACAAAAAACTACTGGCACGCCAAAAAGAAATCGCTCAAATTAAGCAACGTTTAGACCAAGAGCGACTGACGTTTATTCCGACCGCTGTTTATTTCCGCCGTGGAATAGCCAAGGTTGAAATGGCGCTCGCCAAAAGGAAGCTCAAACAAGACAAGCGGGCAGATATGGCTGAAGCCGAATCAAAAAAGCGGGCAATGAGACAGGTTCGCCGTTCTACTGCAAGAGGCAAGCAGGCTTTAGAAAACTAACTTTGCTAACCATAGGTAAATTGACATAGATAGGCTAAGCCTCTGCTCAATAAGCTGCTACACGATAAACCGCCACAATTTCGCGTGCATTCCCACCCAAAACAAGCTACACTTATAAATACGGGGCTGACTAGGCATTCGACGCAGGTTGAAAGTCGGTCTTGTGCGACCGGAGTTGCTCAGACTCCTTAAACAGGGCGAAAAAAAGCAAGGCGAAAAACAAGAGCCTGCCCTTTTGGCAGCCTAAGTGGAAACACTTTAGCAGTTGAAGGGATTGCGTAGAAGGAAATTATAAATCCTTCTATACGGGGCCACGACTCTGCAGCCTGGCAACAGAAGCAGAGACTGACAGCGGGAAAGACAGCTGACAGACGGCAAAGACCTCTGACTTCAGGCAAAGTCTGGCGGATATTCCCACCTAGGGGATGGCATTCCGTTAAGCCTAAACTAGGAATGGTCGTATCGCAACCGATAGACTTCTTAGCGGACGGGGGTTCGATTCCCCCCAGCTCCACCAGAACAATTTTTTGGGCAAGTCAAAATTGTTACAAACCGTCAGGTATTGCTAGCCCGGCAAAAATTAGGGCATTACTTTTAGAAATCCAAAAGAGCTGGAATCTGAGTTTGGGTCTTGAGAATCTGAATCGTTGAACAAAATGAACCCGCCATCTTTTGTGAGCGACACATATTCAGCTGCGTTGTTCCCTCCCCTAACAAAATTTCCTCCCCAATCATAAATAAGTTCAGCTAGTGTCTCGCCATTCTTATCGGTTATCACGGCATAGGCTTTCCATTCATCTGAGCTGCCAGCGCTATGGGTGTTGTCGCTGTATTCTTCATATTCATCTCCGCTCCCGCCTGCAATTATGAAGTTCCCATTTTCAAACTGGCGAACGCCATAGGCTTCATCGTGAATGTATCGTGCGTCATAACCTCTGGGCTGCCCAAAAGTTTTGAGCCAAAGCATCTCACCAGTTTTTGAAACCCGAAATAAGGCGAAGTCCCAATTGGTAACACCATATCCAGTAGTGTGGCCCGCCACTATAAATCCATCGGGCTGTCTAGCAAGTCCATCGGGCTGGTTAGTCGCAACATCACTAGCTCTAAAAGTAATGTCAAAATCAAAAGCCTGTAAGTTATTGGCTCCCCCATAAGTGAAGTGGGAAATTATTTTCTGGTCAGCCAAATTTATCCGCGTGATTGAAACATTGGATTCTTCATTTGCTGGATTTACAAAAGTGGAAAGAACTGCCAAAGTTTTTGTGTCTTCCATTTTCGTTTTTGTTACTTGAGGGATGTTTGGGATTTCCATTTGCCAACTTAGCCCTGTTTGGGAATTCGAAGCAACGCCTTCATTGGTTCGCGCCAAAAAACTTTTGCCCTCTGCTATAAACAAAAAACCAGATTCAAAGCTAGCGGTGTATCCGCCCGCCACCAAGTCTCCGTTTGGAAGTTGAATGACACTTCTTATTGCTCCGTTGGTTCTTTCGGATTGCTCTCTGTGTAATATTTGCCGCCACGCCTCCTGCCCCATTTTGTCTAAGCCGATTAGGGCAGCATGTTGAGTTTTTTCATCAAACAAACCGACACCCAAAACATAGCCAGATTGAGTTTCAATCACCGAATATCCAGTGTCTGGTTTTTGAAGCGTGCCAAATATTTTTATCCATTCCAACTTGCCGTTGCCATCAATCTTGATTACCAAAATGTCTGAATGTATCCCCACTTCGCTTTCTGCTTTGTCCCCGATGGCGATATATCCCCCATCAGATGTTTGAATTCCCTCATGAACATGTTCTTCAAGCTCGGTTCCATACCCAAAATGCCATTCAGCCTGCCAGCTGTTGTCTTGTTGAGTTTGAGGTTGAGGTTGAGTCTGTGTTTGCGGTGAGCCACCATCTTGCTGGCTTTCAGGCGGGGCTGTGTTAGATTGCCTGTCACTTGACTCAGTTTGGATTTCTGAGGTTTGGGTAGTCGGCGATTGCGAATCTGAAACTCGACTAGATGAGGTCTGGTTGGATGAAGAATGCGAACAAGACACCAACGCAGATGTAGCCAACACAAGCGCAAAAACAGGCAAGAGAGCAACCCTAGCGACAAACCTCAAAACAGATACTCGCGACCCCGAACACAAAATGGGAAGTTTCAAAAAACTAGCGAAGTTCAAAAAAGGGACGCCCATCTCTATCTCTTCGCAATCCTTTAAATGGAGTTAGGAAAACATCTTTTGTCTTCTTTCTAAAACCCTTAATCTCTTTGTTCAAA
>JAHRAM010000172.1 GCA_020027305.1 Acidimicrobiia bacterium
AAAACCATTAGCAAAATCATTGCGGGCAGGAACAGTTAAGTTAGTTAAGCCGAAATATCTGGTGGTGGGGCTGGGAAATCCTGGCCCGAAATATAAAGACACTCGGCACAATGTCGGCTTTTTGGTCGTTGATGAATTGCTTAGGCGCCACAACTCTTTATTAGATGGTGTTGTTGCTTCTGGCAGGCGAAACAAAAAGTCAAAAAAGTCGCAGTTTAAAACAAAAGCACAAGCAAGAACAAGGTCACAATTTAAAACATTGCGGGGGCAGGTGGAAGTTATTGAGTGTGCAATTCCTAATCCAAATAGTGTGGGTGGGAGTATGGATGAGAGTGTGCGTGGGAGTTTAGATAGTGGAAGTGTGGATGGTGGGGGCGAGAGTATAGATGCTGAAAGTTCGGGCGAGCCAGTTGGGGTGGTGCTTGCCAAACCACACACATTTATGAACCTGTCGGGCAAGGCGGTGAAGTTTCTTGCCTCTAAATATAACATCACAGACTATCAGCAGTTGATTATTGTTCATGACGAGTTAGATTTAAAGCCAGGACAAGTGAAGCAAAAGTTCGGTGGAGGCACTGCTGGGCACAAAGGTCTTAACTCAATCACTACAAGCATTCGCTCAAAAGATTTTTGGCGAGTTCGGGTTGGCATTGGAAAACCGCCATCAGCAGAGCAAGGTGCTGACTTTGTTCTTAGCAAAATCAACGAGCCAGAAATCGTAAACAGCATTCAGCTGGCTGCCAATATGGTTGCGGAGCTTGTGCATAGTTAAAAACCTATTGCTAGTTGAAGCACTTATGATTAGTTAAAAGCCTATGAACAGCTGAGGAGTTTGCGTGTCATATCTAGACCATCTTTTAGAGCGTCTTCCCAACTTAGAGAAAATAGCTACTTCACTATTTGATGAAAAATCATCAGGTGGAGAATTGTCGAGGGAAGAATTGTCTGGCGAAAATTTGTTAGGCGAAAAGTTGCCAGCAAGCAAAATCTCAATCGCCAAAGAAGCACAGGCTTTATTTCTTTTGTTACTGGCGCGAAATATTTTGCCAGGCCCTCTGCTTGTGGGTGTTTCAACAATCGCTGAGGCAGAAGAGTTAACTGCTGAGTTGAAGGCATGGGTTGAAGGCGAGGCAGGGGATGAATTGGGGAATAGCATAGCGATGCTTCCTGCGTGGGAGACGATTCCGTTTGAGCGGGTTAGCCCGACCATCGAGGTTATGGGCAAGCGGCTCTCAGTTTTATATCAGTTGCAAAATGCAGACAGTCAGGATATAGATAGCCAAAATGGTTTGGAAAATAATAATGATTTAGACAAAAACAATTTTCGTGAGAGAAATTTACAAATCATTGTTGCCCCTGTTCGTGCCTTATTACAAAAGACAGCATTTCAAAAAACCGCAGCATCAAAATCCCAAATCCAAAAACCCACACCCCAAAAAACCACGCCATCAAAACCAATACCACCAAACTCGTTTAGCAAAAATATCCCAAAAACCCCACCACCAAACTCGTTTAGCAAAAATATAGAGGCACTAGATCTAAAAGTCGGCAGCATCTCTAGCAAATCTACTCCCACCGATTCCAGCGGGCAAGAATTTAGCATGCAAGATTTGTTAAGCTGGCTGGGCGAAAAGGGCTACAGGAGAGAAATCCAAGTTTCTGCCAGAGGCGAGATGGCAGTTCGTGGCGGAATTGTAGATGTGTTTGCCTCAGCTCCCATCAATGACAACTGCGATGAGCCACTCAGGATTGAGTTTTTTGGCGACACCATCGACTCAATGCGAACATTTTCACTAGTCGACCAGCTAACCACAGGTGAAGTCAAGAGGGCTAGATTGTTTCCCGCCAGAGAGTTTATTCCTAGCGAAGCAGAAAAGGCCAGAGCAAAAGAACTGGTTGAAACTCACAAACCCGAATCCCACAAACCCGAATCCCGACAACACTTCGAAGACCTAGCACAAGGAGTTTTCTTTGAGGGAATGGAATCTTGGATGCCTTGGTTGGTTGAAGGGGCATCCCCAATCACCAATCAGCTTTCAGATTCGGTAAAAGTTATTTGGCTAGACAAAAATGAAATGCGCCACACTGCAAAACGCCAAGCCGAACAAGAAAAAGATTTAACCGATGCGCTTATGGAAACTTGGAATATGGCAGGCACAAAAAATCAACCCAAGCTGACCGCAGAATTTGAAGATATCGAGACAGCCGCAAACGCTGAGATAACTAGCCTGCCCGCTGACTCTGGAACATTCAAAACGCAGAGCTGGGGTGTGTTTGGCCCAGAGGTCATCGCCCAAATAAAACAACTTCTGGCTGACGGATTTTTCGTGAGCATTCCTTGTTTCATAAAAGAGAGCACTGCCCGAATGAAAGACGCCCTTTATGAAGAGGGCATTCAAGATGTATCAGTCATCACCGCCCCCATAAGTCGTGGCTGTATTTTCACCGAGCTGAAGCTGGCGATTTTGCCAGAGGCACATATCACAAAGAAACAATATTTCCGCCCCAAAGAAACCCGCGCCCAAAAACCTAGCACAGCAAAATCTGATTGGATGGGGCAGCTGACGCCAGGAGCATTTGTGGTTCACCAAAACCATGGCGTTGGCAAATATGTCGGCACCGAAACAAAAACAATTTCAGCAACAGACGGCAACAACGTAGAGCGCGAATATTTAATCATCCAATACAAAGGCAAAGACCGCCTCTATTTGCCAGCCGACCAAATCGGTATGCTCAGCCTCTATAGTGTGGGCGAGACCCCACGGCTGAATTCCCTCGGTGGAAGTGGTTGGAAGAAAACTCGCCGCCAAGCAAAAGCTGAGGCAGAAGAGATTGCAAAAGAGCTTGTTGAGCTATATGGCGAGCGAAGTAATATCAAGGGGTATCAGTTTGCGCCCGACTCTGCTTTCAATGAAGATTTGGCAGCGACATTTCCATATCTTGAAACGCCCGACCAAATGGAAGCAATCAAGCAAACGGCAGCTGATATGGAAAAGCCCGCTCCGATGGATAGGCTCATCTATGGCGATGTGGGGTTTGGCAAAACCGAGATTGCCATCCGTGCAGCTTTCAAGGCAATAGCGCAGGGCAAACAAGTTGCGGTTTTGGTTCCCACCACTTTGTTGGCGCGCCAGCATTTCCACACATTTTCTGAGCGCTATGGAGATTTTGGCGTCAGGGTTGAAATGCTGAGCCGCTTGGTGCCAGCCTCTAAAGCCAAACAAACCATTAAAGATATGGCGATGGGGAAGGTAGATTTGGTCATTGGCACGCACCGACTTTTGTCAGCTGATATTCGGTTCAAAGATTTAGGGCTGCTGGTGGTTGATGAAGAACAGCGATTTGGGGTGAAGCAAAAAGAAAAAATAAAGAGCCTAAACAAGAATGTCGACATATTGACTTTGACCGCCACTCCCATTCCTCGCACTTTGGAAATGAGCCTGACAGGCATAAGAGATTATAGCGTTATTAGAACTTCCCCTCTAGAGCGCCATCCGATTTTGACTTATGTTGGAATCTATGACCCGCTGGCAGTGAAGGAAGCCATCAAGCGCGAGCTGCTCAGAGAGGGGCAGGTGTTTTTCGTTCATAACCGCATTGGCAGTTTGGGGAAAATTCAAAAAGAGCTGAGTCAGTTGGTGCCAGAGGCGAGGATTGCTGTGGCGCACGGAAGGATGAATGAAGTTCAGCTTGAAAAAGTCGTGCTGGATTTCACCGACAAGAAATATGATGTCTTGTTGTGTACGACCATTATTGAGGCAGGCATTGATATGCCACGGGTGAATACTTTGGTGGTTGACCGTGCCGAGCGGTTGGGGTTGGGGCAGCTCCATCAGTTGCGAGGAAGGGTTGGGCGAGCGGGCGTTCAGGCTTATGCTTATTTGTTTACGAGCGAAGATGTTGAGCTTTCGCCTGAGGCAGTTGAGCGGTTGAGAACGATTGGTGAGGTGACGGCGCTGGGGTCGGGGTTTCATTTGGCGATGCGTGATTTGGAGATTCGGGGCGCTGGCAACTTGTTGGGATTTGGGCAGTCGGGGCATATCGCATCTGTTGGTTATGATATGTATTGTGATTTGGTGAATAATGCAGTTAGTGAGTTGAAGGGGCAGCCAGTTCAAAAGAAAAAGGAAGTCATTATGGATTTGCCAGTCGAGGCTCACCTGCCGATTGACTTTGTGGAAGATGAAGCCCTCCGCCTAGACGCCTATCGCAAAATTTTTTCAGCTAGTGATTTTTTGGAGGGCGATTTTTCAGAAGGTGAAATTGAAAAAGGTAATAAAAGTGAAAACAGTGGGAAGAGAAATGGTGAAGCAGATAATGATACA
>JAHRAM010000186.1 GCA_020027305.1 Acidimicrobiia bacterium
TTTAGGTAGCCAGTTCCGACCCCCAGTGTTAGCCTTCCGCCAGAGAGCAAGTCGAGCGTGCTGACAGATTTTGCCAAGAGCAGCGGATTTCGATATGGCAAAACCGTCAGGTTAGTGAGCAAACGTAGGTTTTTTGTGGCAGCTGCGACAAACGCCAGAGCCACAAATGGGTCAAGGGCGTCATGGCCTCCGCTGTCTCGCCAATTCTTAGTCGGGGCAGGGTGTTCTGAAAAATATGCAGCATGGAAACCAGCTTCTTCTGCTGCTGCTGCGATTTTGCCGACGGCCTCTGGCTTTAGAAAGTCAGGGGTTGGGGGTGCTACAAAAAATGGATAGCCAAATATGAACTTCAAGAGATTTTGTTAGCGGCGACCACGAATAAGGCGACCAGGGCGAGCGCCCGTATCTTTATCATTTCTCCGAGTGATTTGACCGGCAACTATTGTGTGGTCGTAGCCAGTAGCATCTTGAAGCAGACGCCTTCCGTTTGCTGGCAAGTCATGGACGAGTCGGGGGCTTTTCAAGCTCAGCTTTTCATAATCAATGATATTTATGTCTGCACGTTTTCCTGGCGTGAGCGTTCCCCTATCGGTGAGGCCATAAAGGGCTGCTGTGTCGTGAGTTTGTTTTTTCACTATCCACTCCAGCGGAAGTTTTTTGCCACGGCTGCGATCGCGCGTCCAATGTGAAAGCATGAAGGTCGGAAGTGAAGCGTCACAAATCATTCCACAATGTGCGCCACCATCGCTCAACCCCATAACAGCTTGTGGGTGTGTGAGCTGTTCGGCGACTGCATCTAAGTTTCCATGAAAATAGTTAAACAGCGGAAGCATACACATCGCCTTGCCATTTTCGTGAAGCATTGTGTCGTATGCCACTTCTAGCGGGGCTATGCCTTTTGCTTCGGCAACTGCGGTTACGCTCATTGAAGGGTCTGGCTCATAGTTGGGGGGCGTGCCGAGCACAAATAGCTTATCTAAGAAACCTTGAACCATCAGGTGCATGGTGTCAAACATTTTGGTTGGGTCAGGGTCTTCATCGGTTTCTGAAAGAATGGCGGCTTTGACTTCGGGCTTTTTCATCTCGGCCACTTGCTCATCAAGTGAAAGGCTTGCCAGCTTCATAAATGTCGGACGCTTGGCAAATGCGTGATGAGTTTGAAGACCGATAAGCAAGCCAAACGGGCGCCCCGCAACTTGGGGGAAAATTTGTGCGCCGTTTTGGGTGGCGGTAAGTGATTCTTCCATTAGCTCACGCCACAACTCTGGGGCAGCTTGAACTTCCAACATTACAAAGCTCACTGGAATTTCAGCTTCAGCTGAGAGACGACACATCCAATCGATTTCTTTTTTGGGTGCCACAATATCTAGGCCAGCAGCACCTGCGGGTGCCAGCTCAAAAACTCCACCGCTCTTGTTAATAGCATGCCCCAATGCAAACAGCTCATCTTCTGCTGCGTATGTTCCTGGCACTGGCTCGCCATCCATTGCCTTGTGGCCAAGGGTGCGAGATGTCGAAACTCCTAGAGCGCCTGCTTCAGCAGCTTCTGCCACGATGTCTGCCATCTGGGCGATGTCTTCGGGGGTGGCTGGTTCGTTTTTAGCGCCGCGTTCTTCCATCACATATCCACGAACGGCACCATGTGCTACTTGGGTGCCGATGTCAATTGCATATTCGCGTTTATCAAGGGCATCAAGGTATTCGGGGAAACTCTCCCACTCCCAATTCATTCCCTCTGACAAAGCTGAGCCAGGAATATCTTCCACACCTTCCATAAGTTGAATGAGCCACTCCTCTTTGCCTGGCTTTACAGGCGCAAAACCCACGCCACAATTTCCCATCACGATAGTTGTTACGCCGTGGCTAGCGGAAGGGTCAAGGGCGGTATCCCACGTGGCTTGCCCATCATAGTGGGTGTGGATGTCTACAAAACCTGGGGTGACCAGCTTGCCCTCGGCATCAATTGTTTCTGCGGCGATGTTTTGGCTGGTTTCATTTCCGCCCAAATTTCCGCCCACTTCTACCACCTTGCCATCTTTCATTGCCACATCGGCAATTCGGGCATCGGCGCCAGTTCCATCAACGACTTTTCCGTTTTTAATCAGCAGGTCATACATTGTTCGCCCCTTTGTTTGTTTTTGATGTTTTGCTTTTTCACCTTAAATATATGCACTTGTTTATATTGGCACATAAATTTGCGTTAAGTTTGCTTGCTTTAATTTTAGCCTGAAAATCAGCTTCGGCTTAAATTTAGTCAGTGTTAAATGACATATATATTGTGTAGTTTATAATGCCTGATGCCAGCAGATTTTTTGAAAACCACTTATTAGAATAATTTATTTGTAAGTTTGTAAATATGCCAAAGATAACTATATATCATAACCCTGGTTGAAACTCTTCAACCAATGTGGTTGAGCTCTTAAATGAGCGAGGTGTTGAGTTCGACATCGTCCTTTATATGAAGACCAAGCCCGACAAGGCAGAGTTGGAAGGGTTGGTTGAGATGTTGCTAGACCCGCCGACTGAGTTGGTTAGACGGGATAAGTTTTTCAAAGATAGCGGATTTAGCGACTCAGATGTGAATACTCCTAAAAAAGTGGTGGATATGTTGGTGAAACATACTCGCTTGCTTCAACGTCCCGTTGTGGTTGTTGGGAAAAAGGCAGTGGTCGGGCGACCTAAAGAAAAAGTTTTGGAGTTG
>JAHRAM010000005.1 GCA_020027305.1 Acidimicrobiia bacterium
TATATATACATATACTCATACATACATACATATAGACACATTCACCCATATTGCATATACACATGTAGGCATAAACATCTATTATATAAGCAAATATATGGGCGAAATATTAGGTTGAGCCAAAAGCAGTAGAAATTTGAGTAGTTTTTGACATATATATTATATTAGGGCTTTATATATAAGGACTTATATTATGTGTTATTTATTTTTAATACATAAAGTGTATGATATTTCAATCAGCCAACCACTAAATTAAAGAAAGGAAGAACAAAATGACGATATCAAAATCAAAATCAACCATTTCAAAACCAATAAGACCAAAATCACCACGACTTAATTCAATCAAGAGAACCAAGGGCAAAGAAATGGAAACAGACAATAAAAAAGAAAGAAAGCGCTCTCGCTCAAACAATGGTGTAGCACTTCCGCCGCTGGAAATTTCAGTAGCTGGGTTTCTAAATGACTCTCACTATTTTATAAATGAAGCTAGCGAGAAGGTATATGGGTTAATATTTGAAGCGCTCAAACAAAATCGACCAGTGCGCCTTTCATACAAGGGAGTTGAGCCTCATGTATTATCGTTTTTTTCACAAACAACTGTGGGCAAGCTATATAAAAAATTCAAACCAAAGAAAATTGAGGAATTGGTAGAAATTGTTGATGCAACTGAAGTTCAACGGCGACGTTTTCATACGTCTATACGAAACTATAGAGACAATCAAAAATTATCACGAAAACAAAAAAGAGAAATAGAAGCCATCTTAAACGGCGACTATGATTTTTAAGCGAGGTCGTGTTATGGCAACAATTGAGCGTGCCTCAACGTATCGTTTTGAGGCTAATAAAGAAATACTTGCTGATGCAAATATTTGGATTTTTACGTCAGATGTATCAAATAATTTGAAAAAGAAAGAGCTGTATTTACAAGCTCTTGTCAATGTAAGAAATGCGAACTGTCGAATATGTATTGATAATTTAATTTTGTCAGAATTCGTAAATCGCTACGCGCGAATAAGAGCAAAAGCTTTTGGGGTGCCAAATGATAGATTCAAGGAATTTCGCGATTCCAAAGAATTCTTGCCCATTGCCCAAGAAGTTTCTGATGGTGCAAAGAAAATCTTAGAAACAGCAGACCTTATTCAACCAGGCCTTGATACACAAGACACAATTTCAATCCTTGACAAATATGCAAAGGGTGGCTCAGATTTCAACGACCAATCATTTATTAAAACTTGTAAACGTAAAAATTTTAAGTTCTTAACTGACGACAGAGATTTTGCCAAAGCAGACATTTCAATTCTCACAGAAAATCCGCGTTTGTTAAGTATCGGTGAAGTTAATTTGTGAAGCATTAAAGTAATCTAAGTATTTATTGCACATTATATATATGGGTGCACACATACTAATTTTCATTCATTTTGACTTTGCTTGACAACAAAATATATATAAGAGTTCCCCCATATTCTATATCGCAGGTATGTAGGAGCTTATATATATGTGCTATATATACGTGTTATTTATTTTTAATACATAAAGTGTATGATATTTGAATCGTTCAACCACTAAATTAAAAAGGAAAGAAACAAATGAGCAAAGAATACAAAAAACTTGATTTATGTAGCTTGATTGACAACATAGAAAATGTTCGTCTAGTCCAAGAAGTTATTATTAATGGACATTCTCTTTTGATGCTTGTTGGGAAAGAAAGGGGCAAGCCCAAAGGTTTTATTGTGAAGCAACACCAAAAGACTGTTGACCTAATTTCGTTACACAAATACAGCACCAAAGAAGAATTAGAGAATGCATATTTTGAGGAGGCTGCTACAGAATCAGTTAGAAGTGGAAAGGATGTGGTGTTTGTATGATAGGCAAAATGAATTGTTGCAAGAAAGCCTTGACATAACCAGAAAGGAACATAAGGTTAGAGAAAGGTTTTTTTCAACAAACAAATTTGTATTTGTTTAATTTAATGTATCCAATTTAAAAGGTATACATATTAGGTGAAACATAAGGGGCAAGAGGTTTTACTAAGCTAAATTTATATATTGAAATTGAAAGCACTAAGATTTTGACAATCAAAAAATCACAATGGGCAAAATTCACGAAACAATTAACGACACGATGAAGGAGTTCCTTGAGAACTCGCCCGTATTTTTTGTGGCAACTGCTCCTAAAAGCGGACATATAAATGTTTCGCCCAAGGGGTTAGATTCCTTCCGAGTTATTTCGCCCACCCAAGTGGCATATCTAGATTTCACTGGTAGCGGAATTGAAACCATCGCTCACTTAAAAGAAAACGGCAGAATCACATTTTTGTTCACAGCGTTTTCTGGCAACCCCAATATCATTCGCCTTTATGGCAATGCCCGCCCTGTGCTTTCCAGCGACCCTGAGTTTTCTGAGCTAGCCAAACATTTTGCAGGCAACATTGCTGGCGCCCGTTCAATCATTGTTGCTGACCTCACCCGCATTTCAGATTCCTGTGGGTTTGGTGTTCCGCTGATGGATTTTGTCGGGCAGAGAAGCGAGATGCCTGACTGGCTAGCAAAAAAGGGTGAAGAGGGGCTGGCAAAATATCGTGCCGAAAAGAATGTAGAAAGCATTGATGGGCTTGCTGGAATTTAGTGGCTAGGAATTCGGGTAGGAAGCCATTTCTCTTCAAGCGGGAACAGTATTAATCCAATGGGCAGCTGGCGGGTTGCTGTTTGGCTGGATTACTATAAGGCAAAACCTCCTTTCGGCTGGGTATGGATGGCTCATCCGAGCGTCGTATGGAGGCATCGCTTTAATCGCAATATTGGTTAGCACTTTAGGAAACAACCTTGACCCACTCCGTGAAATAAGTGCTTTGGTGTTGGTCGTGCTGGCTGGCGTGGCATCATTTACGCGTGAAAAAATTCAGGCTCGCCTTGATTTGCTGGCAGCACTTGTGGGGTTTGTCGGCGTTGTAGGCGGCGCCCTTGAAGGGGGAGGGGTTTTGTGGATTCAAATATTGCGACTTATAATAGGCGCACTTTTTATGGGGGTCTTGACTGACACGATGCTTCTCGGCCATTGGTATTTAGTTCAACCAGGTCTAACTCGCGCCCCTTTGAATTCACTTATCCGCTGGGCAGGTATTGTGTGCGTGGCTGAGTTGGTGGTTTGGATAGTTCCATTTGGAAAAATGTCAACAGCAATGTTTTCGGTTTTAAACGGAACAGTAGATGATGGATATGGCGGTCTGCTTGGATGGTTTTGGGGAGTTGCCACCATAGTTACAGCAATTTTGGTTTTCATAAGCCACCGCGCCCTAAAAGAAAAAGGCTACCAAGCTGTTATGGCAACCACTGGCTTGGCATATCTCAGCCTCCTTACAGGTTTTGTAGAAGATATAATGGCGCGCCTTGCCCTCAGAGGATTCTAAGATTCACAGCTTTTAAAAAACTGTAAATCTTAGAAAATCCATTTTTCGTTATTTAGAAATTATCGAACCAGTTTCATCAACGAAAATTCGTTTGCTGGGGTCTGCAACCTGGGTTGAGCTAATCTTTTCTAACGTGTCAATGCTCCTTGCTTCCAAAAGATAGTCAGAAAGAGACCAGAGTGTATCGCCAACAACAAGTGTCCGTGTAATAAATTCTATTGGTTGATTATACTCACAGTTTTTGCCCTCACACTTTTGGAGTTTCGCATGACTAAACTTTCCAGCTTCACTCAATTTCGCAGTGTCTGGGTTTATGTCTATAGCAATTGCCCCAAAGAAGTCATTATTACGACCGCGGTCAGCGTCAAAAGATCCATAAGGTATAAAAGCCCGTTTAGAAGGCAGCCAATATAAAAATGCCCTATGTTCCCAACTCACATTGCTAAACCCTGAAAGTCCTAGAACTGCAATTTCTTTCGGGTTAGCAGGGTTTGAGACATCAAACAGTGAAAGTTTTCCGCCAGTTACTTGCCCTTCATTATCTGCACTGCTTCCTACACCAAGCAGCTTGCCATTGCCGAGTGGGTGGAGATAGCTGGAGAAGCCAGGAATCTTAAGCTCGCCAATAACTCTGGGGTTTGTAGGCTGGCTTAGGTCAATCACATAAAAGGGGTCAATATCGCGAAAGGTAACAACATAGGCTGTGTTGTCAATAAATCGCACGGTTTTAACCTTTTCATTCTTTCCGATGTTTCCAACTTGACCCGTGTTTAGCAATCGTTCACCATCTTGTCTAAATGAGTTAACAAAGCTTTCAGACTTGCCTGAGACCGTTTTAGTAGTGACAATCCAAAAGTTCCCATCGGCAGCTTCATGCATAGAAAACTGGTCTAAGATGGTTCCAGTTGTTCCACCACTAGCTACATATTGTGCATTTTCACCAGCAGGGGTTTTGAACTTGTGAAGCCATACTTCATTCTTGTCATCTTTAGAAACTTCATGTGCCACATAGAGTGTTTTGCCAGATGAATATACTGCGCCTCCATTGGCGATAACCGAAGCAGTTCCTTGTTTTGGAAGTGAGCCTTCTAAATCAATCGTTATAATCGACAATAAATCCAGCCCTGAGTTTCCATCTGGAATACGCACCTTATCGCAAGGGGAGATTTTACCCATGCTAATTTTGCCATTCTGTTCTTCCACCAAGTGAAATGCTGGCAACCAATTTTCAATAGAGGTGTCTCTAATGATTTGGCGGTTTGTCTCTCTAGCCTTTTCTTTGGCACCCTCACTGTTATTTAGAGCATGAGTAAAGGGAAGAGCTTGTGACTTTCTCGATTCAAGCACCAAGTTCACCGTGTTGTTAACACGTCTTGCGCTGACATATTGCCCTTGAGTTATAACTTCACTTATAATACGTGGGGTATTATTTGAAATGTCAATCTCTATGATATGTGCATTTCCATTCAAAGAAGCTGGAATAGCAGATACATCAGTCTTTAAGCGAGTTGAGATGTAGTTCACATAAGGACTAGAACTATAAAATGCCAATACCTTATCTTTATACAAAAAGAACTCAATTAAATCTAAATTTGTTCCAAGCTGAAGCCCTGCAACCTTGTTGCCGTTGGTAGGGTCAACTATCCATAGCTCGCCAGCATTGATGCCCACGATTCTAGAGCCATCAGTCTTTATGATATCTGGCTCATCTACACCAGCTACTTGAACATTGGTAGTTGAGAAAATTTTGGCTTCGCCCCCTTCTCCTCCTGCTGGCGAAGAATCATAGATTCTAAACGGAGGCTCTTTGTCGCTTAGCCCATAAGCTCCTGCTACTTTGAGTGCCTCAGTTTTGAAGTGGTTAAGCAAGGCATCACAACTGCCCACAGTTTTAAGGGCTGTTTGCACAAATCCTTCTGAAGGGGTTTGTCCAGTTATGTTTGTTGTGCCTTGTTTTGTGTTTTGCGCTGTGTTAGCCGTGGTTTGCGTGGATGAAGTCAAACCAGAATGGTTACAAGCTGCTACCAACAGACTTAAACCTGCAAAAATCGAGATAGCCAAAAGAATTTTGGCACGTGGATTTTTGCAGTTTCCCCCAGTTCCCCCATTTTCATATTTTTCATATTTATCGTGTGGAAAACATTTCACACCATTTAGTTGAAGTTTCATCATCAACCTCCTTATTTTATTTATTGTTTGGTTGAAGCTTCACCATCAACCTCATTATGTTACTTTTAATTTGATTGCCCTATATTAAGGCGAGTTAAGCAATTTGTAAATTAGGCATAAAATAAATTGGTCTTTGCTAAATGTTGTTTCCTGTTGTTGGAAATTCAAAAAATTGCCTTATTTATTGGGCTAAAGGCTAGAAACAACAGCTATTTCAGCTAGTTTTGTTTCTCAAACTACATTTATTTAGAGCAAATTCGATTAGAGATTGTGCGCGGGTGTCGTTGGGCGATGTTTTTCGGGTGAGCGCCACAAGTCGGCGTTCTGCGATTTTTCGGCACTTGAGCGGTGCTATTTCTTCACTAGCTTCGCCAGCAGGAAGCACGGCATTACAAAACCCTAGTTGAACCATCTGGCTCAAAATCTTTGGGTTGGAAGATTCCAAGCTAATATTTGGGTCAATGCCCTCATCATAAAATTTGTGGTCTATCATTTGGCGAGTTATCGATCCAGGGGGGTAGAGCGCCCACGGCCCAGTCTTAGCATCCAGCCCTTTTGGTGAATATAAAAATAGTGGCTCGGTCACAACATCTATGACATTGAAATAACGTTCATCTACTGGGATATAGTTCACAAACACAAGGTCTAGTTTAAAGTTGGCGAGCCTTTCAAACAGCGGCTGGCTGGAGTCAATTACCAAGTGTAATTCCACATCTGCAAACTTTTTTCTAAACTCGCTCAAGGCACTGGGAAGGATATAAAGGTTAGCCGAGTCAATCATTCCCACTTTGAGAATTCCTTGCTTGCCTTCCCTCAAAGAATGCAACCAGTCGCGCACCTCAAATGTTCGCCCCACCACTTCGTTGGCATAATCCGCCAGCGCTCTCCCAGCCTCGGTCAGCACCCGTGTTTTGCCTTTTGCCTCAAAAATCTGTATTCCCCAATCTTGTTCCATCGCTTCAATATTTTGTGAAATAGCCGATTGCGTGACACCTAACTTTTCACTGGCATCTGCTTGGCTTCCCGTGTTTTCTATTTCCACCAAATAAAGCAATGATTTCAGACGAAAGTCGAAATTGTCGTTGCCTAGTTTCGTGCTAGCCAGCTTTTTAACGTTTGGGTGTTCCATTTATCATTCCATTTATCATTCCATTTATCATTAATTGTTCCATTTATTATTAATTATGACAGGTTTTCCTATAATTACATATTAGGAAAACTTATAGATAATATAAGTTACTTAAGTTTGCCTAATATATAAATTTCGGGTAAATTTGTGTTAGGGTTTTTGAAAGGAAAAACTTTCAAATCTGAAAGCGATAAAAAGCATTAAGAGGAAAAAGGGAGGAAAAGAGAAATGTCATTAGCTACAAGTGCTAACCCAAATAGCCGTAAAGTTAAAGTTGGGATTGTCGGGGTCGGCAACTGCGCATCTTCATTTGTGCAGGGAGTTAAATATTATGAGAAGGTGAGTGATGGGGATGCGATTCCAGGGTTGATGCATCCTGTCTTGGGGGGATACAACGTAAGCGATATTGAATTTGTATCTGCTTTTGATGTCGACTCTCAAAAGGTCGGGCAAGATTTGTCGAAGGCAATCTTTGCTGGGCAGAACAACACGCATCAATTTACAGAAGTTGATGCACTGGGGGTTCAGGTAGTACGTGGCCCCACTCACGATGGCATCGGCAAATATCTTTCAGAGGTGATTGAAGAATCTCCGCACGAACCAGTTGATGTAGTGAAGCACTTAAAAGAGACTGGCACACAAGTTTTGGTGTGTTATCTCCCAGTTGGTTCTGAAGAAGCAACATTTGCCTATGCCGAAGCTGCCCTTCAAGCAGGGTGTGGTTTTGTGAATTGCATTCCTGTTTTTGTGGCAGGCAAGTGGGGAAAGCGCTTTGAAGAAGCTGGCGTTCCAATCGTGGGTGACGACATTAAGTCGCAAGTGGGGGCAACCATCCTGCATCGCAACCTAGTTCGCCTGTTTGAAGATAGGGGGGTCAAAATAGAACGTACCTATCAACTGAACTTTGGTGGCAACACTGACTTTTTGAATATGTTAGAAAGAGAGCGCCTTGAGTCAAAAAAGATTTCAAAGACTCAAGCTGTGACATCTCAGGTAGAAGCTGACCTTCCAGATAGTGAAGTTCATGTCGGGCCATCTGACCATGTGCCTTGGCTGGGCGATAGGAAGTGGTGCCACATTAGAATTGAGGGAACTACATTTGGTGATGTTCCGCTGAATGCTGAAGTCAAGCTGGAAGTTTGGGATAGCCCCAACTCTGCTGGTGTGGTGATTGATGCTGTTCGTTGCGCCCAACTTGCCCTTGACAGAAATATTGGTGGAGTGCTTGACGCCTCATCGGCTTATTTTATGAAATCTCCGCCTCGTCAGATGCGAGATGAAGATGCTCGCGACAGGCTTGAAAAATTCATTGCGGGCTAACGGGCTAACCTTTAGCTTTTTTATTTTTTGTAACCCGCTTTTTGACCCAGTCTTTGGTTGTATCTTTTCGCTCTTTAACCCTCTTGCCAAATGGCGTCTTAGCCAATGCGGGAAAACTCCACTTTAGCAAGGCATAAGCCATGAGGAAAATTGCAAGCCCACCGAGGGCATCAACCCAATAGTGATTGCCTGTAACAATAACTGCAAATAAAGTTCCTATTGGATACAACACAGCCAATATTTTCCAAACTATGTATTTAACCCTTGGCACAAAAACGTAAGCACACCAGAGCGCCCAAGCAAAATGAATTGAGGGCATGGCTGCATATTGGTTTGAAATAGAGTCGAGGGCAGGGGAGTCAAACGATAAGAACCCGCCAAACTCTTTGATGGTGTCTAAAAACCCATAGCTACTATCTAGTAGTCGAGGTGGTAAAACAGGAAAGGTGGCAAATCCAACGAGCCCAAGCCCAGTTGTTAGTAGCCCAACATTTCTAATGGTTGGAAAAATTTTAGGGTGGCGAATATATGCCCAGACAAATGCAAAGATAGTGATGACAAAGTGGGTGATGCCGTAATAGAAGTTCCAAAAGCGGATGAACCACCTTGCAGAAAGCGCCCCATCATCAACAAACCACCCTTGAATGTCTTCTTCTACAAATAGCTTGAGCGAATTTTCAAAGTTGATAAGCGATCTGGCATTTTCAAAGGCAGTTTGGCGAGCCAAATCAGCATCACCAGCATTTGAACCGAAGCGATTCCTGACAAAGGAATAGATGACATAAAAGACGACAATGACAATAACCTCTTTCCACCAGCGAAGGTTTTTTGGTCGTGCTTCAACTTGGGTGGCTTTTGTTTCTGAAGCTGTTTGGTCTGTCATTAATAAAGGTCATACCTTTTCTGTAGCAGAAAGGTTTTGAACCCGTTTGATTCCGCCTAAG
>JAHRAM010000023.1 GCA_020027305.1 Acidimicrobiia bacterium
TAAAAGAGAAACCCAAAACGCAAGCACGCAAAACGCCGACCTCTGCCACAAAAAAGTCGGCTAAGCAAAAAATGCAAAAAATGGGCGCAGCAGAAAATGGCGCTTACAGTGCTGCTGACATCCAAACTCTAAAAGATTTAGAGGCTGTCAGAAAACGGCCAGGAATGTATATCGGTGGAACCAGCCAAGACGGGCTTATGCATCTCATCTGGGAGTTGATCGACAACGCCATAGATGAAGCAGCAGCAGGATTTTGCAACAAGCTTCAAATCACATTCCACAAAGATGGCTCAGTTGAAATTTCAGATAATGGACGTGGCATTCCCGTAGGGCTCCACCCTGGCAGAAAAAAGGTTACAGCTCTTGAAGTAGTTTTCACTGAACTTCATGCAGGTGGAAAATTCAAAACAGGTGCATATGGCGCCACAGGGGGTCTTCACGGAGTTGGCGCATCTGTAGTGAACGCACTAAGCACCAGACTTGATGTAGAAGTTGACCGAGACGGAAAGACATGGCGACTGTCATTTGAAAATGGCGTGGCTGGAAAATTCAATAAATCAAAAAAGTTCGTGACAGGGCACGACCTTGAAAAAGTTAAGACCATCTCTAAAACCAAAACAGGCACTCGAGTTAGATTTTGGCCTAACTGGGTTCTCTTTGATGAGGGAGCAGAGTTTGACTATGAAGAAGTATGCGCGAGAGTAAAGAGGGCATGCTGTTTGGTTCCTGGGCTAAAGGCAGAGGTTCTAGACAAAAAAACTTCTAAACCAGACTTTCAATTTGTTTCAAAAAATGGCTTGGTAGATTTGTTCCAAGAAGAACTTCTTGAAAAAACTACGCTCAACAAACCCGTCACCATCAGTGGAACTGACTCATTTGTAGAAACCGTTCAAGTTGATGGAAAGCCCACTAAAGTTGAGCGAGAATGCAACATTGAAATCGCCCTTTGCTGGACTGACAGCTATGAAAACAATATACAGTCATTTGTAAATACCGTGCCCACGCCTCATGGCGGTACCCACATGCTCGGCTTTGACAAAGCGCTTATTTTTTCAGTAAATAAATTTGTGCTGGCAAACACCAAAAAACTGGCCAGCCTTGCTAAAGGAACTACCGGCAACCTTGCCAAAAAAGAAGACATCTATGAAGGGCTAATGGCTGCCGTGAAAGTGGTGTTTCCCGAACCACAATTTAGAGGGCAGACCAAACAAGAACTCGGCACCCCAGAAGTCCAGAGCATCGTCTACAAAGTTGCCAACCAGCGGCTTTCTGCCTGGTTTCAAAAAGATGGGCCAAAATCTCACGTCAATGCAATACGTGACAAAATCGCAAATGCTATTATCGCAAGAGAGGCAGCTCGCCAAACCAGAGACAACAAACGAAAAGCAGCAAGTACAGTCAATAGTGCTTCTCTTCCCAGCAAGCTGGCAGATTGCAGATCTCACGGACAAGATTCTGAATTGATTTTAGTTGAGGGCGACTCAGCTGCGGGCCCTGCCAAGGCTGGGCGTGATTCTGAGTTTATGGCAATCCTTCCTTTACGAGGAAAGATTGTCAATGCTGCCAAAGCTTCACAAAAGCAAGTGCTAGACAATGCCGAAGCCCAATCAATTTTTATGGCAATGGGAACAGGAATAAGCGATGACTTTGACATGAAAAAAGCTCGCTATGGCAGAATTATCATTTTGTGTGATGCTGATGTAGATGGAAGCCACATCCGCTGCCTCTTGTTAACATTGTTCCACAAATATATGTGGAAGTTGCTAGAAGAAGGCTGTGTCTATGCCGCACAACCTCCACTCTATACGACAAAGGTGGCGGGTGAAACATACAGAGCATTCAGCGAAGGAGAAAGAGATACCATTACAAAAGAGTTAGCTACGGGAAATCGGAAAGCAGAAAATATTTTATGGCAGCGGTTCAAAGGATTGGGTGAAATGAATGTTGATGAACTAGCACACTGCGCGCTTGACCCAGAAACCAGAATCCTAAAACGTATTACCTTGTCTGATGCTGAAAAAGCTACCAAAGAGGCCGAACGGAAGGAAATGAAAAAAGCGCGAAAAGATGAAGATGAGATGTTTGAAATACTAATGGGTTCTGAAACCGCAAAACGCCAGAAGTTTCTAACCGAAAACGGCGCGCTTTCAGCAGATATTTTAGATATCTAAAAATTTGATATTTCACTCTAAATTCCAATATTGACCTGCCGCAACCTGTAAGAATTAAAAAATGACAACTGAAACCCCCATCCGACTTTCCCCCAGTTCAATTGCAAAATATAAGCAATGCCCGCGGAAGTGGGAATTTCAATATGTGAAAAAAATCCCTGAGCCATCTGGGCGTGCCGCCGTAGTTGGAGGGTTTGTGCATTCTGTGCTTGAAGAGTTGATGAAGCTTTCTCAAACTGAACGCACCACTGAAATGGCAAAAAAGTTAGCACGCAAAATATTTGATGAAAATGTTTCTAAAGATAAACAATATTTGGCGCTTGAGCTAGGTGAAGCGGAGGCACTGGAATTTAGGTGGGCAGGTTGGCGTTCAGTTGAAGAACTTTGGAAACTTGAACGTCCAGAAAAAGTTGATGTAAATGCTACAGAACTAAAAATGTCTGTAAAGATTGATGGCATAAGTTTTCTTGGCTTCATTGACCGAGTTGATAATACCGAAGATGGAATTTCAATCCTTGATTATAAATCTGGCAAGCTCCCCACGAATGAATCTAGCAAAAGCGAAAAGCTAGAGCAGGTGTTTTTGTATGCGGTGGCTTACTTAGAAAAATTTGGAGTTCTGCCTAAGGAAGTAAAAATTTATTTCACTAGCCCCGAAAAAAGTGGGAGCATCGTTGAAAAAATCACAGACACTACTGTGTCAACTGTGATTGAAGATTTGAAAAAGACCCACAGCGAAATTCAAAATGATAAGCAATCTTCAACCTTTAAACCTAAAACTGGGCCTTTGTGCGGATGGTGCCACTATGCCAAAGACTGCTCTGAGGGTGTGGGCTTTCTACAAAATTTACACAACCAAGGTAGGTTGCGTTCTGATGCCCCCGCTTTTGAACTAATAGAAAATAAGATAAAACGAAATGCTGCCTAGCGAGATAGCAATCGCTTTAAGATGGCGCGACCAAAAATAGCCATCCCTACTGCTGCAAATATTCCCAGCAAGAAAACTCCACCTGCACTCACCAACAACGCTCTAGCAAAAGAAAGATCGTCTAACCCCTCTTCTGGGATAACGCTTGGCCCAAGGTTGTTTTCAAAATTATCGAAATCTTCTTCCATCAAATTAATTTTAATCAACTTTATCCACTTTTTGCCTCACACTTTTTATCTATTTAATTTTCACACTTTTTCTACTTTTATGATTACCCTATCTCCATCTTCTGTTAGCTCAATCATGGCAGTTCCTGCCCCCACCAGTGCATTCGACTCATCTCTTGGTGCATCTTGTGAATTCTTGCCAGCGGTACTAAATGACGACTTTTCCATTATTCGCGCCCCTCTTGGTGTATCTTCCGAATTCTTGTCAACGGTACTATTAGAAAAATTGTCAAACGCGCCACCTGAAATATTTGTTATCAATACATCAGTTGCCAAAACCTCTTTTGCCAAAAATTCTTTGTGTGAGTTTATGGCTTCATAAATCCAGCCAGCAGCAGAAACCTCTAACTTAATTCGGTCTTCAATTTTGAGCTCTATATTTTTGCGATGTTCATTCACTTGTCTGATTAGCTCTCGCACTGCTCCCTCTGCCAGCAACTCAGGGGTCAGCTCTAAATCTAAGGCAATGCTATAGCCAGCATCTTCTGACACTGCTAAATCTTCATGGCTTATGGCAGTTATCTCAACATCTTCTGGTTCAAGTGAAATGGTTTCACCTTCTAAGGTTAAGCTGAATGCCCCAGAGCTTGCGAATTCTTTTTTCAAGTCTTTCCCTTGAAGCGACTTAATGTGTTCCCCAGTTGCTTTCATTTTCTTCCCGAGACGAGGGCCGAGTGTTTTGAAATTGGGAGACACCCTATATGAAAACAGCTCTTCTAAATCTGGGGCATGCTCAACTGACTTCACATTTAATTCTTCAGCCAAGTTAGAAAGGGCAGCATCTGAAAGTCGCTCACCCTCAGATTGAACAGGATACAAAACCAATGCCCGTTTTAGCGGCTTTCTCACTTTAATGTTTGCTTCCGTTCTAGCTGCTCGCCCAAGAGTGGCAAGCTTTCTCACAGTTTCTACTTCTCTTTCAAGCTCCGAATTTTTTAGTGGCAAATTCCCTGCCCGCTTCTTGGTTTTAACTTTTAAGTCTGTCCAGTCGGCGAGGTGAACTGACTTCCCTCCCGAAAGGTTTCTGTGAATCTCATCTGACAAAAATGGGCAGAACGGAGCAAGCAACTTTGATGTTTCTAAAAGCGCCTCATATAAAACTGCATGGGCTGCTAAATCATTGCCTTCCCAAAACCTTGTTCGCGATCGTCTCACATACCAATTAGAAAGGTCATCTATAAAAGTTTGAATTGCTTTGGCAGAAGTGAAAGCATCAAAATCAGCCAACCCATCTGTAACCACTTCAATAGTTGAACGTAGGCGAGAGCGAAGCCAGAGGTCAAGCGGTTCTTTGGCATCAGATGGAGAGCTGTCTTCAGGTTTCCATCCATCAATGTTTGCATAAGTGGTAAAAAAGGAATAGACGTTCCAGAGGGTCAAAAGAGTTTGGCGAGTAGAGCGAACAACTTCATCCACCGACATTCGCCTAGGAGTCCAAGGCGACCCCTCTGCTAGAAAATACCAACGGATGCTGTCAGCTCCCAATTCGTGAAGCAAGGGCATTGGAGCGATTACATTTCCCTTTGACTTTGACATCTTTTGCCCCTTCTTGTCTAGGATGTGTGCCAAGCACACCACATTTTTATATGGGGTTTCGCCAAAGGCAAGGCTGTTTAGCGCGAGCATTGAATAAAACCAGCCCCGTGTTTGGTCGATGGCCTCACACACAAAATCAGCAGGGAAGTTTTTCTTCTTTGGTTCTTCGCTAGAAAATGGATAGTGAAATTGTGCAAGCGGAACTGAACCCGAATCAAACCAAGCATCCAGCACTGATGGAACACGGGTCATTTGGCCGCTACATTTTTCCTTGTCTTTTTTTATGGTGCAAGCAAATGAAATCTCATCTATATATGGGCGATGTAGGTCTAGGTCAGAAAGCTCTTTGTCTGCCAAACTAGAAAGTTCTTCCACGCTTTTGATAGCAGTAGTTTCATCACAAGTGTCACAACGCCAAATGGGGATTGGGGTTCCCCAAAACCTATCCCTTGAAAGCGCCCAGTCGACGTTTTCTTTTAGCCAAGTTCCAAAACGCCCATCTTTAATGTGTTCAGGGTGCCAACCTACTTTTGCGTTTTCTTCAAGCATTGTGTCTCTGATTTGAGAGGTGGCAGCAAACCAAGTGGGCTTTGCCCAATAGATAAGTGCAGTGTCGCATCGCCAACAATGCGGATAGCTGTGTTGGTATTTTTCTTGCTTATAAACTTTGTCTCCCAGTTCGTTAATCAGCCCAACATTTGCATCAATCACAAACTTTCCGCTGTGGGTGCCAACTTCATCGTTGAACTTCCCTTCGGCATTTACAGGGTTAAACGTGGAGATGCCATTTGCTTCACAAACCTCACGGTCTATTTCGCCAAACGATGATGCCATATGAACAATACCTGAGCCTTCCTCAGTGCTGACAAAATCGGCAGAAAGAACTTCGTGTGCTTTTCCATCGGGCGTTAGATAGTTAAAGGGTGGCGTGTAATGTTGCCCGATTAATTCGCTGGCAGGAACTTCACGGATTATTTTTCCAATTGGTTGGAGCGGTTCATTTTTAATGCTGCTTTTGTTTTCAACCTCATCACCATTTAGACTTTCATCTTGATTCGTGTTTTTAACCTCTTCGCTTTTTAGGCTATTTTTCGAATCAGAATCTAACAATCCCAAAATAGATTCCGCCAGTTCTTTTGCAAACACAATGTTTGGGCTGCCATCTGCCATCTCTGCTTCTACATATTCAATTGATGGGTTGACTGCCAACGCCACATTTGAAATTAATGTCCATGGTGTGGTCGTCCATGCTAACAAATTGTATGACTTGTCTTTCATCTCAAAACGCACAAACACGGCATCGTCTGTTACGTCTGAATATCCCTGTGCGACTTCATGGCTAGAAAGGGCAGTTCCACATCGCCCACAATATGGCACTACTTTTGAGCCTTCATAAATCAGGCCTTTATCCCAGATTTCACCAAATAGCCACCAGATGCTTTCGATGAAATCATTTGACATCGTCCAATAGGCATTTTCAGTG
Source organism: Acidimicrobiia bacterium (assembly GCA_020027305.1). Lineage (GTDB taxonomy): Bacteria > Actinomycetota > Acidimicrobiia > Acidimicrobiales > Hopanoidiivorantaceae > JAHRAM01. The sequence goes on from JAHRAM010000023.1 coordinate 6,346, forward strand.
TCAATCCACATTCCCATTCGCTCTGTTAGCTCTTCCCATTCGCCGACATATCGTTGAACTGACTCTCTACACTTTTTATTGAAAGCCTCGATGCCATAGGCTTCCACCTCAGCTTTAGTAGAAAATCCCAACTCGCGTTCTACCTCAATCTCTACTGGCAAGCCGTGGCAATCCCAACCAGCTATTCGAGGGGTATGGCGACCACGCATCGACCAATAGCGCGGATAGAGATCTTTGAAAACCCTTGCCCAGATGTGATGGATTCCTGGCGCCCCATTAGCAGTCGGCGGCCCCTCATAAAACATCCAGAGCTTTTCGCCCTTTTGCTTTTCAATGCTTTGTTTAAAGAGGTTTTCTTCACGCCACTTCTTTAAAAGCTCTGTCTCTAGCTTGGGCAAGTCTGGGCTAGAGGCAACTTCAGAAAATTCCATTTTCAAATTCCATATCTTATAAATTTTACAGCCAATCTAACCTGTAAGTAGTGGAACTGCCAGAAGTTGAAGTCGTATGTCGCCAGATGGAAAAAGTGCTTATCGGCAAGAAAATCGTAGGGGCATGGGGGCACCCGTCAAAACGATTTTCGCCTGCTAAAAAATCGGTGGGGTACACAATTCAAAATATTGACCGCCATGGAAAATATATTTTGTTAAAAATGAAAGAGCCTTATGAGCTGATTTGTCATTTGGGAATGAGCGGGAGCCTAAGCCTTAGACCTATCAAACCAGAAGATGAAACTATCACCGCTTTGCAGCTCAACAAGAAATATATTCGTGCTAGATGGTTTTTTGGCGCTGGGGAATCTTTTGGGGCTGGGAAAGGTGTTGGTGAAAATGTTGGTGAAAATGTTGGTGAAAATGCGGCGAACAAAATGAGCGAAATAATGGAGTTGCGAGATGTGCGCCGATTTGGCTGGGTATTTTTTGTTGAAGAGGGAAACTATTCAGACATCCCAACTCTACAAGATGCTGGCCCAGATGCCCTAAAGCCCAACTTTACTGTGGATGGTTTTTATAAGGCGCTCAAAAGTAGTCGCCAAAATATTAAGACTCAATTGCTCAACCAGCGAGCAGTAGCAGGGCTTGGCAATATATATGTAGATGAAGCACTCTTTGATGCTGGAATTTCGCCACTTAGAAAATCACTCAGCTATGAACGAACCGAGGATTTACACAAAGCCATTATTAAAGCGTTGAACAAAGGATTGAAATATGGAGGCACAACCCTTAGAGACTACCGAACTTTTACAGGCGAACGGGGAACTCACCAAAACCACCTCAACTGCTATGACCGAGGTGGGCAACCCTGTAAAAAATGCCAAAAACCATTATCTCACATCAAGCTAGGCGGTCGTGGCACCACCTATTGCAAAACCTGCCAGAAATAACTATATAAAGGTACTGCCCTATATATTTTTATCCTTCACCTATGTCGTACCAAGCACGGTTTGTCTTTTGCCCAATATTTGGAGAAAAAATATTAGAAAATTCGCTGCTATTTTGCAAAGCCGCAACTATGTATTTTTCTGCTTCAGCAGAATCCGCTCTTGTATCTGTTCCGATTACTGGCAATGTTATATTTTCAGCTGATAAATAGCTTGCAATTTGTTGGAGCTCTTGAGGTATCACAATTTTCTAATGCTCATATTGAAAACTCAATAGGTATATTCTCAAGACTTTTCTGTGTAAATAAAAACCTTCCACCACAAACAAAACCAAACTTTTCCCAATCAACACTATTTAGCCTTTTAGCTGCTTTGTCTAAATCCATTTTAGAATTTGGAAATAAAGCCATCACTGACCCATCGTATGCTTTTACTCGACTCACAAAGAATGGATTACTTTTTCGCGTTTTGCAGTTAACATATATTCGCGCCCCTTTCCTATCGTGATAATTTCTTCCCCACTCCCACCAATTCGTTTCATCAAACTTCCTTATTTTTCTTTTCAGCAAAGCATCTTTATATTTATATAAATATCTATCTTTTTTGTTGTAAATCATCCTTTTTAATTTTCCACCTGTTGCCGTTGAAGAACAAACAAACAAAATTTCGCCTTTGTCATGAGTAAATATATTGTCTGCGCCGCTAACTGCCCCAACCTTAACGCTAAAAAAATCTTTGAGCGTGCTTGACGCTGTGTCGCCAAACCATATTTGTCCATTGTGATACCTAAAAACTCCATTTGTCCTCATGCGACGATTGGTTCTGCCTTTTTGCCATCGCCATATTGCACAATTAGGAGAATATTTTTTAAATATCGGACTATCTCCCATATCGTAAAAATGAGTAAACGACCCTTCCTCATAAAGCCTTGCATTTAATTCTCTTGCTGAAGTGGCTTTTATAAAATCACGAGGGGTAATAAATATTAATTCCCCGTTATTATTTAAGTGCTCTATGCACTTATTTATAAAGAAAATATATAAATTCGTTCGTCTGTCAAACTCATTGGCGGGTAAAAGATCTTTTGTTGTGGATTGTATATCTTGATGTCTAACATATGGTGGGTTACCAATAATCGTGTCAAACTTATTGCTGATGGAGTATTCAAAAAAGTCAATCGGAAGCGCCCGCTTGTCGTTCAATAAATTTCTATCAATTTCAATCGCAACTGCATCTCTTTCCAGCTCAGATAAAAATGCGCCATCGCCTGCTGAGGGTTCTAACGCCTTCCCATTATTTGCACGCAATTTGAGCATGAAATCTACTATTTTGGCTGGCGTAAAAACCTGTCCTAGTGTTGAAACATTATGACTCATTGCACTAGCTTTCTATAAATAGTTTCTTTGCCCCATATCCTCTTATAGCTAAATTTAGCAAATTGAATATATACCATAGTGAACCCCATTTTCTCAATACATCAAATATCTTTTACAAAATTGCCTTTTTACCTTAAACAGCAGAAGTGGCGGCGTGCCAGAGTAATGCTTGGAGTTCATGAATTTCTAGTTCAGGGATTTTGTTGATGTGACAAATCCCATCAATCATATCGGCGATTACATCGGATGTGAGGCGGTCGTCGATAGCTACTGCTATTTGATATTTAAACTTATTTTCTGAACTTTGAATTTCTGAACTTTGAATTCGCTTTAAAGTTCTATTAACACCAGAAATTGCTGGCGGTGTAGAAAATTGTGGGCTTTCCAAACCCAGTACTCGACAGGCTCTGGTTAGCTTGGCAGAAACATCATAAAAGTCAGCTGGCTGCCCATGAGATGTATTTGTTTGTATGTCTATATCTGTAATTGTCATAATTCTTTACTCGGGCAAAATCCTTGATACAAGTTGCCAAATAACGAAAGATACAATCCCCGCTATAAATTGTGTTGTTGCAAAGTATCCTGCAACTAATAACCCTATTATGCTTGTTCGCATTCCCAAAGGCAACAAAGCAAGTAGAACTGCAACAACCAGAGTAGCAACTGTAACAATTCTTTTAGTTTTAGTATTAAAGTATTTTTTAATTGTCATACTTTTATTATGACATGGAGGTGAGACAATTTTTTACGATTCGCCAGCTAACTCGTCATTGAGCCAAGCTTAATCAACAAAAATGTCGTAGCCCTATGACATACTATATATGAGTATCAAAATATTTAAACCTTCCAAATGGAAAATCATAAAAAACGAGGAATATACACTGCTGACTGTGTGAAATTCATGTCTGGAATGCGTGGAGGAAGTGTGGATTTAACAATTACATCTCCACCATATGACAACTTGCGCGACTACAACGGCTATAAATTTGACTTTGAGGCAACTGCCAAGCAATTGTTTCGCATAACAAAACGCGGTGGGGTCGTAGTGTGGATTATTGGCGACCGAATTAACGGTGGAAAAAGTTTAACCAGCTTCACACAAGGGCTGTTCTTTAAAGAAATTGGATTCAACATGCATGATGTGATGATTTACCAAAAAAAGAATACCCCCTTCATGCGAAGCAATGCGTATACAAACTGCTATGAGTTTATGTTTGTGCTAACCAAAGGCACTCCAAAAACATTTAACCCAATAAAAGAGCAAACGGTGCGACAAGGATATGAAATGTTAGTTCACAATAAAAAATCAGATGGTATAAATAAAAAGAACCTTAAGGAATTAAAGAAAGAAAAAACAAAAACAAATATTTGGGCTTATGCAGTTGGGTTTGGAGGCACAACTACCGATAAGATTGCATTCAACCATCCAGCAGTATTTCCTGAAAAGCTGGCAGAAGACCACATTCTATCTTGGACTAATCACGACGATTTAGTGTTTGACCCAATGTGTGGATCTGGAACTACCTGCAAAATGGCAATGCTAAATGATAGACAATGGCTTGGCATAGACGTATCAAAAGAATACGTCCAGATAGCAAAACAACGAATAAAAGAAACTAAAGAGTCTGGAGGCTTACATGCCGCCTAATCTTACTGCTGGAGACTTAGCACTTTGTATTTGCGATAAGGGATATTCTGTAGAAAGTGTCGGTTGGGAATTGACAAACGACTTATATCTACTTTAGAAATTAAAAAGCACAAAGAAAAGCACGCACCTAAAAATGGTAGTGTTTGGAAATGTCCAATTTGTCAAAAGCGAGGCATTGTAAATGTAACGGTCAAAGTTGTATTAGACCACGATAAAGCAGAAGGAAAAATTAGAGATTTCATTTGTGACAGTTGTAATACAGGATTAGGCAGATTTAAGAATGGTGAAAACTACCTAAAAAATGCAATTGACTACATCGCCTCCCACAAATAGTGAAACGGCAATCAATCAAATATAAGATTCACTATTTGAACCATCACTAAGCCACGCCTTGACGAATTCCTCTTTTCGCTCAAGCCATTCTTCAAAGGTAATGGCAAATATATAGTGGTCTTCCCAGTTCCCATTGATTTCAAGGTAACGTTCTGACAAACCCTCTTTTCGCAACCCAAGTTTTTCAACCACCCTAAGACTAGGGGCATTTCGTGGCACGATGGCAATCTGAACCCGATGTAGTTGCAAACCTTCAAAGGCAAAATTGCAAGCTGCAACAACAGCTTCTGGCATATAGCTATTGCCAGCATGCCTTTCATCCATCCAGTACCCCAATGCACAACTTTGTGAGACCCCTCGATATATAGCAGTTATATTTACTTCACCAATGAAATCTCCGTGTTGAACATTGCTAGGTGAAAAATCCTGCTCCTCCAACGATTCTTTTAGAAAAATGCCAAACTGATATGCCCTGCCATTACTGCTCTCGCGCCGCCACATCTCACAACGATTTCTAAATGACTTCTGGTCGACGTCAGGGTCAAGACTCTGATTCATTCTGGTTGGCTCCCACGGAACAAGCCATCGCCGATTGGTGGTTCTCACCTCACTCCATTTTTCAAAATCATCATATTGGAGTGGGGAAAGCACCAATCGCTTGCTCTTAAGCAGCCGACCCGAATCCAACTTTCTTCTTAAAACCATGCTCCCCTATCTCCTTTACTTTCTTGAAAGCAGTTTAGTTATAAAAAAATCTAGTTGAAAAGCAAGAAAGATTAAAGGCGAATATCTACTGAAACGTCAGCAGCCACTTCAAAGCGTCCATAGCCAGTTGCCTCTAGCTCAAGGGCAAGTTCGGGGCCGCCAGTCTCAACAATCTTTCCATCCACCAACACATGAACAAACTTGGCAGGAAGCTGATTGAGCAATCTGGGATAGTGTGTAATAGCCAAAACACTCATGTTTTCTTCTTTAACCGCCTTATAGATTCGGTTGCCTATATCTTCAATAGCATCAAGGTCAAGCCCAGAATCTAGTTCGTCAAGAATGGCAATAGCGGGCTTTAGCACTGCTAACTGGAGTGCCTCACTTCGCTTAGACTCGCCACCTGAAAAATCCACGTTTACCCCTTGACGATCTAACAAATGTTTTTCCATCCCTAGCACCAACATTTCTTTTTCAACAAGGCTATGAAGTTCAGAAGAATCTGCTGCTTCCTTCAAAGCTGCTGAAAGCAATTCCATTATTGTAACGCCTGGAACTTCCACTGGATACTGCCTTGTGGAAATCAACCCAGCCCTAGCTCGCTCAGAAGGAGAAAGTTCAGCAAGAGAAACGCCATCTAGCTCCATTTTCCCGCTGGTTATCTCATAGCCAGGCCTCCCAGCCAAAATATATGCCAACGTAGACTTGCCAGAGCCATTTGGCCCCATCACAGCATGAACTTCCCCTGAATTCACTTCAAGAGAAATCCCTTTTAAGACTGGCTTGCCCGAAACAGCAACTGACAAATCGGTGATTTCAAGTTTTGGCATATTATTTTGACATATTAATTGTTAATTAATTTAATTTAGCCCTCTACCTCAACAAAAATATCATCGCCAACAAGTTCAACCTCATAATATTTGACTGGCACAGTCGCTGGCAATGTCAAAGCCTCACCAGTTTTTAGGTCAAACAGGCTTCCGTGCTTTGGGCATTCAATAGCACATTCTGCCTCATCAACTTCACCCTCAGCAA
>JAHRAM010000043.1 GCA_020027305.1 Acidimicrobiia bacterium
GCGTTACGACAACAAGGCGATTTTTTTGCCCTAAAAATATTTGTTTTGTTTAATTAGCTCTAATCGAAAATTTAGTCTTTCCACACTGGGTGGTTTTGCCAATTGTCTGAAAGCCCCATTTCAGCAATCGGAATCGTTGGGTAGTCATTGAATAGTTTTTCGACCCTGATGTGCCAATCGCTGGGCGGTGAGATTTGCTTGAGCAAATAGCGACACATAAAGAGAATGAAACCAGAAAAATTACGATTTGGCATGTCATCTAAGCGCCAAATAGGTTTATTGGGAGTTAGTGGCGCTCTAATAAGCCCTCTATTCCAAAAACGCGAATGATGAGCACATTGATTTCTAGCAACTCTAAGCACCTCTAGCCAACTGTATAAAACATCATGTTTTAAATTGTTGCTTGAAGGTAAATTAAAATGCGATGCAACTTCCTTTCTAATCTTAGGCTTCACATTTTTATAAAGCCATGTCACGTTGCCCATATCCATCAATTCAATTACAAGCCAAAATGGTAGCTTCCCCTGCCTTTGCTGTTTGAAGCTCTTTACAAATTCTTCCTCTGAGCTTTTTGTTTTGCGATCTATAATTTTTAGAAACTGCTTATGCTCACCTTTCTTTAGCCTTTGAAAATTATGATATTTCTCATATCCAGCTTCTCCATACTTACGAGTAAATATATATGATAGGCGTGAACGTGTAGCGATTTCTATTTCGCCTAATGCCTCAGATACAAGCCCTCTCAACGCACTATCGAATTTATATAGATTTAGTACGGACTCAAGGGTAGTTCCAGTAATAAACTTATTTGCTTTCTTTTTTCTAAATGGAACAAGATAACTTGTAAATCGATAATAATTTATAGAGGACAATATTTTTTCTAATTCGTGTCTGTCAGAATCAAGCCCTTTCTCAAGCAAGACTGCGGCTTGGTTTTGATAAGTGTTTGGCGGTTTGTCAAGTTTCACTTTAATCCTCCTGTTATTCCATGTGGGATTGTTAGGTTATGGATATATGCCTCGATGCCTTAGCTTGGGCGAAGCGATAGAAGGATAGCACCCCCCTTCCGAAGAAGGGGGGCTTTACAAATGGCCCTCCCCTCTTTACGCTTGCAAGCAGAGGCACGGGGAGGACGGTAATTTTTATTATAGCAGGGCGTTACGACAAAGAAGGCGATTTTTTACTGGGAAAATATTTGCTCTATTTCCAACCCCACCTATCAAGCGCCCCATCTCGCCCATGCCCTATGTCTCAGCGTTAATGTTTGAGCCGATATTAATTCCAGGCAAGGGGTTTGCTAACCGCCCCTGTTCTTCAATAATCATTTTCTGGATGAGGGGAAGGGCTTCATCCCAGTTTTTGGCACGAGGGGATTCCAAATGGCGATTATAGGGCTGTTCAAACACCACGACTTTTTTGCCAGTTCCCCTAAGGGCGTTGACATTTTTCGGGCTGTCGTCAATATAAAGGTCGGCGCCCACTTCTGTTTTCATCCCCACAAAGCACAGCTCACGATAAGGGATGTTGTTTTTATCCAGCCACTCGGCGGTGTCTCTCGCAGTTTGCTGATGCCCTTGGCTAAAAAGCAGCCGATGGGTGATGATGCGAATCCAAACCCCGCTGTCAGAGAGTTCCCAAAGTGCCTCAGAGGCGCCATCAATAACAGGCATATTTGAAAAGATATTGTGCCTCATCACAGCTTCTTTATGAAGCTCCATATATTCGGCTTGGGTGAGCAACCATTCTGGGTAGTTCCAAGTGATTTCTAGCGGAAGCTCATCTGGGCTGACACCACGTTTTTCAGCGAGGATTTGCCTGAGCGCAAATGTGTAGTCGCCACAAACTCCATCAAGGTCAAGCCCCAGAACGAATTGGCGGGTCTGGGCGGAGAACTCTTTAGCTGCCATTTATTTTCCGACTGGGTGCCAGACGGTTTTCATCTCACAGAAATCTGTTATGGCATAAGGGCTTTGCTCATCGGCAGAAGAGTTAATAACCCGCTTGATTGAATCGGCGGCTGCCCCTAGAACTTCTTCGCCCATTTCGCCAGCGCCTATTTTGGGGCAACTAGAAATATCAACGGCGTTAATGTTTTTGTGGCTGAGGAAGTGTGTCGCCAGTTCGGCTGTGTCGCCAGTGAGGATGTTTACAACTCCTGGCGGAATGTCGCTCACTGCCAAAGCCTCACTCAGCGTTATTGCTGGGAGTGGAACAGATTCTGGGGCGAGCAACACCACGCTGTTGCCAGAAACTAGGGCGGGGGCTAGGCGATTTATAAGCGTGAGTAGAGGGGTCTGGCTTTCGCCGATGATGATTCCGACCACGCCCATTGGCTCGGGGGTTGTGAAATTGAAGTAGGGGCCAGAAACAGGGTTGGCGCTACCAGTTATAGCGCTATATTTGTCAGCCCAGCCAGCATACCAAACCCAGCAGTCAATGGCGTTGAAAATTTCTTGTTTGGCTGTGTTTTGTCCTTGCCTACTTTTGATGGTAGTTCTCCCATTTTCATTGGTATCGCCCCCAGAGTTATAGTTAAAGCGCCCCAGCTCTGTGGCAAACGATTCAGCTCGAGTTTCCAAAATCTCTGCCACACGATAAAGAATTTGACCTCGGTTAAACGCTGTCTTTTTCGCCCAGTTGGGATGAGCTCCCGCTGCTGCCTCAACTGCTGCCCGCAAATCTTTTCTGCTGGCTTTTGCGGCGTGTGCGATTAGCTCGCCAGTTTCTACGGACATGACTGGGAAGGAACGTCCAGATTCAGAGCGGGGGAATTCTCCTTTTATAAATAACTTGTAGGTTTTTAAGACGGTGGTTCTGGATGCACTGTCATTGCGGGTTATTGCCGTAGCATTTTTGAAGGCGATATTTTTATTTTCCTCATCACCATTATTATTGCTCTCGCTGACATTTTCATTTTCATCCCCACTTCCATCTTCTTCTGACCTAGAATTCTGTGCCGAACCCCTATCTCTTGGTGAACTTTTTGCCACTGAAAGAATCCACTTATATATCTTGTGAAATATCTTGTTAAACATTTTTCCCCAACTTTTCCAACTAATTCACTAATTTAAATTCGCACATTAATTTATGTTTTTTAAAATTTATATTTTCCCTCAACTCAAATCTGCCCATTAACTCAAATCTGCTCATTAATCCAAATCTGCTCATTAACTCAAATTCACATAGGAAAGCAAGCCCTGCCTGCCGCCCTCTCGCCCGAATCCACTTTCTTTGTATCCGCCAAATGGGCTGGCTGGGTCAAAGCGGTTGAATGTGTTGCCCCAAACCACGCCAGCTTTCATCTGGTCTGCCATCCATAATATTCGTGAGCCTTTTTCTGTCCAGATGCCTGCCGAAAGACCATAGGCAGTGTTGTTGGCTTTTTCCACCGCTTCCTCAGCCGTTCTAAATGTCAGCACCGATAGCACTGGCCCAAATATTTCTTCGGTGGCGATTCGGTGAGATTGCGAAACTCCCGTAAACAGCGATGGCGCAAAGAAATATCCCTCGTTCGGCAAGTTGCACTGAGGCTGATAAAGTTCAGCGCCTTCAGCAACGCCTGCTTCCACCAGCTCAGAGATTTTGGCGAGCTGGGAGGCGGAGTTGATTGCGCCGATGTCGGTGTTTTTGTCGAGCGGGTTGCCCACCCTGAGCGTGGACATTCGCCGTTTCAGTTTGTCAATGACGATGTCAGCCACAGTTTCTTGAACCAGCAGGCGAGAGCCAGCACAACAAACTTGCCCTTGATTGAAATAGATGCCATTCACAATCCCTTCCACGCACTGGTCAATGGCAGCATCTTCAAAAACGATGTTGGCAGCCTTGCCCCCCAACTCTAAAGTGAGGTGGTGGTTGTTTCGGTTCAGAGATGCCCGCTGGATTTCCCTGCCGACTTGCGTAGAGCCAGTGAAGGCGAGCTTGTCAATGTCTGGGTGATTCACGATTTCAGCGCCGCTCTCGCCATCGCCAGTCAAAATATTCACGACCCCTTCTGGCAGGTCGGCGTCTCTAATGATTTCGGTAAAGAGCAGGGCGCTCAGCGGGGTAGTTTCGGCTGGCTTGATGACAATAGTGTTTCCGCCAGCGAGGGCAGGGGCGATTTTCCACGCCAACATCAAGAGCGGGAAGTTCCACGGAATGATTTGCCCTATCACGCCGATGGGGTGAGCGGTTTTTCCAGCAAAGGCATAGTCGAGCTTGTCTGCCCAGCCAGCGTGATGGAAAAAGTGGGCAGCAGCCAGCGGAATGTCAACATCGCGAGACTCCTTGATGGGTTTTCCGCCATCCATAGTTTCAAGCACGGCGAATTCGCGGGCGCGCTCTTGGAGCAGGCGGGCGATGCGATAAATATATTTTGCGCGGTTGGCAGCAGGCATCGGACCCCAAACATTTTCGTAGGCGTGCCGAGCTGCTTTCACGGCAGCATCCACATCGCCCTTGCTCGCTTTTGCTACTTGCGAGAGTTTGTCGCCAGTGGCAGGGTTGATAGTGGTTATAGGTTCTTCAATTTCTGCGGGGCGGAATTCGTTGTTGATGAATAGCCCATATTCAGATTTGATGTCAACGATGGAAGTCGACTCAGGGGCAGGAGCATATTCAAGCGAGAACTCTTGGGCGGGCTGGAGTTCGGCACTTTTATTTGCGGCGACAGCTTGTGATGCGCCTTTTTTGCGTTTGGTGGCAGACTTTTTATTGTTCGCGCTTGCGCTTGTGTTTTTTGCGGGCTTTTTGTTTTCGGGCATAGTTCTGGGTTTTTATTTTATTTTGTCTTGTCTTATCTAGGCTGTCATTTATTTTTATGTTTCGGCTCTCCCCTTATGAAACTTATGAAACTGTGAAATCCTCTGGGCGTTGGTAGCTGCCAGTCTTTTGCTTTGCGATTTGCATCAGCAGGTCATTTAGAAGCGTGGATGCCCCGAACCTGAAAAAGTGAGGGCTACACCATTCAGAGCCTAAGGTTTCTAGCAAGATAACCAGATAGTGCCATGCCGATTTGGCGTTTCTAATTCCGCCCGCCAGTTTTAGCCCGACTTGCTTGCCAGTTTGGTCGGCAAAATCGCGAATGGCCTCTGCCATACATAGAGCAGTTGGGGGAGTAGCAGATGTTCCGATTTTCCCAGTTGAGGTTTTGATGAAGTCAGCACCAGCTGCCATTGCCAACATTGAGGCTCGGCGGATGGCATCATAAGAACCCAACTCACCAGTTTCTAAAATGACTTTCAGGTGGGTGTTCCCAGCAGCCTGCTTGCTGGCAGCGATTTCGTCAAAGGCTTGGCTGTATTTCCCAGAAAGAAATGCCGAGCGGTTCAGCACAATGTCGATTTCATCTGCTCCATATTTGACGACAGTTTCTATTTCTAGCAGGCGGGCATCTAGCGGCCCCAGCCCAGCAGGAAACGACCCAGCCACTGAGGCGGTCAGCAC
>JAHRAM010000046.1 GCA_020027305.1 Acidimicrobiia bacterium
TTTTATATAGAAATATTAACGAAATTTTGGTATTTTTTCGTTAATTTAAGTGAATTTATTGCTAAATTAACTAAAATTTAACTATGGCTACTACTCCATCCATTCAAAAAAATATCTCTATCCTACACGAAGAATACACCTCATTGAAGAAGGTCAAGGAATCGCTTTTAGCTCTTGTTGATGAGGCTGAAATGCCTGAAAATATTTATAACTCAAATGCGATTGAAAACTCCACGCTAACACTTGAAGAAACAGAAAAAATCTTACGCGACATAAAGCTAACTCGCTATCCCTCTAATCATGAAATATTTGAAGCAAAAAACCTGGAACGTGTCATCACTTATAAGCGAGATAAGGCTGGGCAGCGGCCTCTTGATGAAGAATTGATTCTCTTGCTACACAAAATGCTGCTAAGTAGCATTGATGATAACATTGCTGGTCGATTTCGTAAAAAAAGTGAATATGTTCGAGTCGGCAACCACATCGCCCCTGCCCCAGAACATGTTGGCAGAATGATTGAGGCAGCATTATCTAACTATACAAACGATATGAAAAGCTATTTCCTAGACAAGATTGCGAAATTCCATTTAGAGTTTGAAACCATCCATCCATTTTGTGATGGCAACGGCCGCATAGGCAGGGTGATTATCAACTTCCAGCTCTTAACTTTGGGGCTTCCACGCATCATTATTCGCAACAAGGGAAAAGAAAATTACTATCGCGCCTTTGGCGAATATAACGATAATGGGGAAACAAAAACAATGGAAAAAATTCTTAGCTTGGCGTTGACAGAGTCGCTTCACAAGCGGATTGCGTATCTAAATGGTGAAAACATCATCCGCCTTTCAGACTATATTAAGCAAGCCCAGCTCTCTGCCCCTTCTATAACTGGCGCGGCACGCCGACAAACGATTCCGGCTTTCAGAGAAAAGGGGGTATGGAAAATTGGAGATAGCTATAAATACAAAAGGGGTAAATGGCAACCACAATTACTGAATACTTGAACTAGACATACAATCAAAAACTTAAAGGCAACCTAAAATTAAAAGTGGGACGGGCTGTGGCGCAGCTTGGAAGCGCGCCTGCTTCGGGAGCAGGAGGTCGTGGGTTCAAATCCCGCCAGCCCGACTAGAAATTTTTATTTATGTGTCTGACATATAGGCGGCCGCTCTATATATGGCCGCTCTATTTGGTTGACTTTTAAACTTTTTTAACTTTTGAAATTATCTTCCAACCAATTTTTCATGCAATCAATTTTGGCAATCAACGAAATTGGTACCCCGTACGGGATTTGAACCCGTGTTACCAGATTGAGAATCTGGCGTCCTAGGCCTCTAGACGAACGGGGCTAGAGATTTTTTGTGTGGCTCCTTTTACTCTATATATTTTTTACTATTTTTACTTTGTCAATTGTTGGTTTGGTTTGATTTCGATTGTTTGCTACTTGCTATCAATTATTGCTTTGGTTTGATTTCGATTGTTTGCTGCTTGCTATCAATTTTCTTGCTATCAATTATTAGTTGCCCACTGTTATTTTTTAGTTGCTCGGGGGGAGGGACTCGAACCCCCAACGACTGGACCAGAACCAGCTGTGTTGCCAATTACACCACCCCCGAAAGCACATAAATTATGCTACACATAAAAAGCAGGTTAGTAAAGAAAAAATCTTAATATCTGCTCCCTGACACAAAAGGGGTGTGCCAGCAAAAGGGAATTCTTGTTCTGTGTTCCTAGCAATATGAAATTCCTGCCTCAAGCCTCTTAACAATTTCCTCTTTTGGAAGAAGCACCATTGACTCAAACAATGGCAAGCCCACCTTCCTACCAGTAATCGCCACACGGATTGGCATCTGAGCCTTGCTTAGCGACAACCCCTCATCTTCAGCAAGTTTTTTGGTGGCTGCATGAACGGCATCCTTTTCCCAGTCTGTCACCCCATAAACTTCCACTGCCTTTTTCAAAATCGCCCGATGCTCACCCTTCAAAGCGCCCATATCGTTTTGCGGTTTTTCTGTCTCGCCTGCCCTTTGCTTTTCATCTGCTGTTTGCTCTTTGCCTGCCCCTTGCTTTTTATTTGATGTTGCCATTTCACTTACATGCATTCCACTTATATACATGTCAAAATCGCCAACGAACAGCCAGTCAACAAAATGGGGAATATCGCTAAAGAGCCTTATCTTTGATTGGAGCTGTTCCGCCACCGCCTTAAACACTCCCAAGTCAAAGTTTTGCCACTGCCCCCACTTTTCCCCTCGCTTTTCCTTGCCTGCCAGCTCAGCCTCATTTGCCGAAATCGCTTTTTCCACAAAAGCATCCAGCGGAAGCTCTCTTATGTATGTGGCATTGAAATGGTCGAGCTTTTTGACATCAAAAAATGCCGCCGACTGCCCGACATCTTCCAGCCGAAAAAGCTCAATGATTTCCTCCATCGGGCGAATCTCAACATTGTCTGGCGGCCCCCACCCCAAAAGCGCCAAATAGTTCGTCATCGCCTCAGGCA